>DATBNJ010000170.1:0-6259 GCA_036554385.1 Marinagarivorans sp.
CACCGGAGGCGCGCTATTTCTTATCCTCGGTGTAATTTTTGAGGGCATATTCTGGGTGAGGGTTTTTCGGCAGAATAAAGCTGGCGGTTAAAAGAGGCTGCAGTACGGGTTTAGCTATTCTTTGCGACATAACGCGGTTTAATTTATCTTCTAAATAATTTATCTTCTAAAAAAGAAGCCTTATGAAACACATTTACCGAAGATTTGGCGAAGCCTTTCAAGGAAATGATGACTCAGGAAGATGATCGCGGCAATATTGGCCCTGCAATAATGAGCGTGGCTGGACTCGTAGTGCTTTCTAGCGCCACTTTAATGAGCGGCAACCGCCTAGATTCTAGGCGGATATCTTGGCCTTTCTGACCCGTCCATTGTTTCTTTGTTAAATTATATAGGGGGCGTTATTTCAACGCCCCAAGGTTTTTCCATCGCGCGGCCTCTGCACTACTGCGCCGCCAGCGCTTGGCGCTTGACCGGTTCGCCCTTCACCATCACCCACTCGATGGAATCGTAGGCGCTGATGCTCTGCAGGGGGTTCTCGCGCAAAATTAATAAATCCGCGCGCTTGCCCTCGTCTACACTACCGAGCTCGTCAGCTAATCCCAGAAGCTTGGCATTGCGCGCCGTTAGGGCGATAAACAACTGCTGCAGAGAAACACCCTGCTCTACCCAGCGATCCATTTCTTCGCGGCCGTTAACACCGGGAAACTGTGTAAACATTGGCCCGCTCGGAGTATCGGAGCCAAACACGAGATCACCGCCTCGTTCGGCGAGTATTCGGGTAAAAGCTTGTACGCCAGATAGCGGCTTGTTGTATGCTGTATTTACACGCGAGCGCAAATTCGGCACGTCGGGACCGCCAAAGTCCCGAGATATTTGCTTCGCCATCCACTGCCCAGCATCGGCCTGATACCAAGCCTGCAGTGCACTCGGTATCGCAGCGCGCACGCGCGCCGCTTTAAAATAATTGGGATTGAATAGCTCTCGCTCGCCGTATAACACCTGCATGGTAGGCTGCACACCAATACCGCTATTTATCACCCGTTGGGCAAGTTCGTTCAGCATTTTATCTTGAGTGCTATCGACACCGTGCCAAGGCCCATGAACCAATAAATCCGCTCCTACATCCATCGCAAAATCGTAAGCCTCGCGGCTACTACCGTGCACATAAACCGGTAGCTGGTGCTTGTGCGCCACTTCGATTAACGCTTTCATCATAGCGCGGCTGGGCACGGGTAAATCGCGCAGCTGGCCAAAGCCGGTTTCGTAAAAGGTTTTGATGCAGCGGGCGCCAGTTTCAGCAATGCGTGCCACGAGCGGCTCAACTTTATGAGCATCGCTGCCGGGAGTGGCCGCCATTAATTCGACCTGACGCGGATCGTACCAATAGTAGTGCGCGGTGGGGGACGATAACTGCTCGTCTTTTGGCAGCCAAGCTAAAGGGTAGCCTCCGGGGATGGGCACTCCGGCGCAGTGGTAGGCACGCGGTGCCAGCGGCTGTGCATTCCAACGTGCTATGGGCCCATCGCCGCTGATCAAATCCAATACGGTGGTAAAACCAAAATAGAGATAACTGCGGGGTATTTGCGCCAAAGCCGCCTCGCGCAGCGGGGGCGTTAATTGCTCGGATTCACCGGGCACACCTTGCAGATGCACATGACTGTCGATCAAGCCGGGGATTAAATAACCGCCCTTGCCGTCAATCCGAGTATCATCTTTGTCAGCGCGCAGCTGCTTGCCGATAGCACGAATACGCCCATTGGCGACGTAAACGTTGGTCGAGCTGCCGACTTTGGCGTCGGCGGTAATCGGGCGCACGTTCTCTATCAGAACACCGGCCTCGGCATAGCAAACTGTGAGGCTGCAGATTAAAAATAGCGATAAAATTTGGCGCAGTGGATGACGCGTCATGGCAATTCCTTCTTCGGGGGTTTAACAACAATTGCCCGCCACCTTGCCGGTAAAACCGGTATTATGCGTCCTAAAACGCAATTCGGGACACCCGAAAACACGATCTGGGACCGGAACCCCCATGAGTACCTTAGTTTTTAGCTTCGGCCTGTCGAGCGCCTTTTGCCTGCTGCTCGCCGTCGGCCTATTGACCAGCCGCGCTTTGAACCCTTTGTGTGCGCGCTTGCTCGGTCTTAACTATCTACTGATTGCCTTGCAAGGCGCACTCGGGCTCGCAGTGTTTACCGGCGTTTGGCCGCAGGCCGCGCTAATTCGCGTCGTCATTGCCATGCTGCTCGGCCCCGCCCTGTACGCCTATTTTATCAGCGCGCTGCGCCCAGCTAAGCTAAACAGTTGGCGTTGGCACTGGCACCTGCTACCCGCGCTGGCCATGGGACTAGTACTATGGCAACAACAATGGTCGCTGATTGACGGGCTCATTATCGCGAGTTTTTTCGGCTATTGGCTGACAGTTTTGTGGCAAATGCGGCGCACAAAACGAGAACACAGCGAACCTTCAATACCCTCGCCCGCCAACACTTGGTTGTGGATATTGGTGGCGCTGATGCCCGTCAATATCCTTTTGGAAATTGCCATTGCCTTTGAAATTCGCGCTGGGGCTCGCCTGACGGAAACCTATGCCTTAGCCCTTACCGGCGTTATCTTCGCGCTATTTAATGGGATCACGCTCCTTTTGGCACTCGCGCGCGCGCCAATCATTGAGTGGATGCACGAGCTAAAACGCCCTGAGCCATCCGCCCTCAGCGACGCCGACAAGCGACAAGTCTTCGAGCGCTGGCAACAGCTGGTGGAGGTTAAAGCGCTTTACCGAACTGAAGCATCCATGACCGTAACACGCGCCGCCCGCCTTCTAGGGGTACCCGCAAGGCAGCTCTCTCAAGCGATAAATGGCATCTACGGTGGCAGCTTTTCGCAATACCTAAATGACGTACGCGTTACAAAAGCCAAGGCCCTGCTGCTGAGCCACCCCAATATGAGCGTGACTGAGGTTTATATGCAGGCAGGCTTTAGCACCAAGTCACAATTCCATCGGGAATTTTCCCGCGTAGCCGGCGCAACCCCCAGCGCCTTTCGGGACACGGCAGCGCGTGCCTGAAGACAAGCGTCAAAAGGAAATGGTGTTGTAACGGGTAGAACCTAGCAATCCACTGTATAAGCAGGGCCATCCCACTTAAAATTCAGCAACATCGCGTATTAAATCGCCACAAAGCTCATCGAATTTGTATTTTGGGGGCATTGACGCGCCCCGTTAGTAAGCTCATTAGTTTACGCGCAATCTTTAACAAGCCTTATCAGTTAGCTGAGTATCCAATTCTTTTTGGTAAAAAGTCACAATCCTCATGGCATTGTTTCACTGCGGTCCCCTTTGAATTCTACCAAACTCAGTGCTTCGGCTTAAAAGCCGTTATTCGAGACAAGAAATATGCGCCTTATGCTCGATTTGGTAGCGCTTTGGATGTCACCCGGAAAGTGGGTATGAAGCGCGGTAGTCTTAGGGTACTCGGCGTGGAGGAATGTATGACTCACTGTTATTAAATTAAAGCCATTTAGTTATGAGGGGCGCCGCCATGACGATTAAAACGTTATTTGTAATTGATACTGGAAATGGATTTCAAGAGAGCGAATATTCAATACTGATAAACTCACTTACAGACGCTGGAATAGATGTTGATACCGCCTTTATGGGGGTTGATGGTCAAAGTGACTTTCAAAATTTTAACTTTGCAACCAGTGTTGAAGACTTATCCGCGTATGACGTTATGTGGATCATTGGTTATCAAAGTGCTCAAGACGGGAATATTTCAATATCCCCCGAAGAAATTAACGCTATAGCAAAATTTATGGATGCTGGCGGTGGCATTTTTGCTACTGGCGACCATGAAGAACTCGGATCACGTTTATGTGGCTATATCCCGCGCGTTAGAACAATGCGGGCCTGGTTTCACGAGAATAATCAAGATTTATCCCCGATGCGGGCCTCATTCCCTCTAAGCTACGATAGAAATGGAGCGTTGCGAGCTGACACCATTATCCGCCCAGGTACAGAGTCAGATAATATCGCTCAGCCTATTACTCCATTATCCACTCCCGCCCATCCAATACTAAGAAACAGCATTAACGATATTACCAAGTTGCCAGACCATATGCATGAGGGTAAAACCCTCGGCCAAGGCGATGGAGAAGACAATTTAATTGCGAGCGACTACACCCAGGGCTTTGAGCATAGCGTCTACGATGGAGGAGCCATACCCGATGGTTTTGTCGAGTTCCCCTCTTATGACGTTTTAGAAGTTCCGCACGTTATTGCGCAGCGAACCATCGATGCGTCCGACATAAGCGGTTTAGACTCAAAAACAATCAATCTTTTATCCGTTTACGATGGCTTTAAGGCGGGCGTGGGTAGAGTAGTTACCGGGTCGACTTTTCATCACTATCACAACTTTAACTTAAATGGATTCGCTGCGGCTAACCCGGATTTCGCGGATATTAAATCTGTATTTGTTAACATTACAAAATGGCTCGCAAAACCAGAACCTCGTATGCAGCTGATTGTCGAGCGCAGCACGTTTAGTGAGGACGAGGTTAACAGTAACAGTACCTTCCAAGACGCTATTTTTATTACCGTCGATGGCCTAGCGCCTAGTCACTTCATTAACGGCCCTATCGATACGCATAATCCATCTCAGGAATTACTTGAACAGTGGGCTCCCATAATCACAGTAGAAGGTGCGCCTAATATCACGATCACACCTAGAGCTCCAATCTTTAGCGATGATGCTTCATTTTACAATCGCTTACAACGCTTTACATTCAGATACGATATTGAGTTCACCAACCCTAGCGAAACATTTGATTTTGACGATTCCCCCCGCAACATCACCATAGAAGCTAGGTTGCAAAGTACCTATGAAAACATCAACATTACAAAAAATGCGATTTTACAGCTAACTAAATCTTCGAACCCATTTATGCTTGACTCGGTAGCAGGAGAAACCCCACATTGGTTATCAACCGACCTACGCTCTTTCCATGTAACGGCAAATACTAGCTTTTTAGGGCAGACTCTTACAGGCACGAATCAAGATGCCGCGATCGCATACCTGCAAAACGTCTTAAACAATATGACAAATGCGCAGTTCGAAAATGATCTCAGCATTTTACAACAAGAGTCATCACTTTATAAGTTCCCCAAAAATGACGATGATGTAAATGTTTTTAATTTCGCAATCGCCAGAGTTAGATTACACCCCGCTTCAGCTAACGCAGAAAATGTGCGTGTATTCTTTAGAATATTTACGTCGCAATCAACTGCGTTGGAATATCGGGTTATTGCTGGGGAACCGGTTAATGGCTATTTAAAAGCAACTAATGACGGTGGGCCAATCCCTATTCCAGGGGTTACTGCAAATGGCATGGAATGGTTGTCGTTTCCGTTTTTTGGAGAAAAGAAACGCTATTCCAGCCCACCCGAAGAACAGACGGATGAAAACAACGTAAAAAACGTCAATGCTGAAGAGGGATATGCTTTTTTTGGTGTGCTAATTGATAACAATAGAAACCAGCCCTACCTAAGAGCAAATCCAACGGACGATGAAGATGCGCCTAAAACACCACTGATGGATCACTTAATGGGCGAGCATCAGTGTATGGTTGCGCAAATTGAATATGATGGAACCCCCATTCCAAGTGGTTCGCGACCTTCTAATTCAGATAAATTAGCGCAAAGAAATTTAGCCATTAGTGAAGTGGCTAACCCGGGTTTGGATAGCTCACGCGTGGCCTTACACACCTTCGAAATTCGCGCCTCAGAAACAGTGCTGACTAAAGAAACTGCGCCTGATGAGCTATTATTGGAATGGACCAACCGGGCACCGGTAGATACCGTCGTCAAGATTTTTGTCCCCTCTTGGGATGCCAATGACGTTATAGCGCTTGCTGACCGGCTTTACGTAAATCACCAGCTTAAGCTTGAGGATGAGCATACTATTAGCTTGCCGAGCACGGGAATACGGTACATCCCAATCCCACCCAGTGTCTCAAATCAAACTGGCGTCATCATGGCAGATCTGCCTTTAGGCATCACTAAAGGGCAGCGGTTCGATATCTCAATACGCCAAATTTCAAATAAAGGTCATGTAGAGAAAGAACCGAAGGCCACATTTGAGGATCTCAATGAAAAAGAAGTCATTGCGATATATTCGAAGATCAGAAATAAAGAAAATCACCTGTCTAATCTAACTGCTAGTCATTTAAATGATACGGTTGTGCCCCGAGGGATATTCGACATCAA
>DATBNJ010000108.1:0-5881 GCA_036554385.1 Marinagarivorans sp.
ATGGAATTGTTTGCTCTACTGCATGAAGGCAATGGCGTGATGCGCTGCCCAAAAGCTCGCTTTGTAGCGCGCTTTTGTGCTGTTATTGCCTTGTCGCTGGGGCTTTTGTGCGCTGCTGTGCCGGCTCGTGTGCAGGCTAACGCCAGCGACGGGCCGGCAAGTACCAGTAAGCCAATGGTTGATCAGTTGCGCGATGTTCCCAACCTTAGTTTTCATCATTACGACAGTTCCGCCCTGGGGTCATTGGGCGAGTTGCTTGCCATTGCACAAGATAAACAAGGCTTTATGTGGTTTGGTGGCAAGAACGGCCTCGCCAGAATGGATGGTTATGGCGTTCGCGTTTTTCAGCACAACAATGCCGACCCCAATTCGATGTCGACCAATACCGTAAACGACCTCGCCATTGATGATGACGGTAGCTTATGGATAGCTACCTACTGGGGGCTAAACCGGTACATACCATCAACAGAGCGGTTCGAGCAGTTTCTTTTTGATCCCGAGCAGCCAAGGGGCATCACTCACAATAGCGTGCTGCGCCTGAAATGGACGAGTTCAGGCGAGTTATGGGTTGCCACAGAAGGCGGCGGATTGTTGCGTTTTAATCCGCAAGGCCGAGATTTCGACGCCTTTCAATACAGTAGCGAAAATGCGTCCAGCCTTAGCGGCAATAGCATTGTCTCTTTAGAAGAGGACGCGCAAGGGCGTTTGTGGGTAGGTATTAAAGGTGGCGGCATTGATATTTTCGACCCCAGCACCGGTGAGGTGGTCGAGCGCCTGCGCAGCGACCCGGATAACCCCGCAACCCTCAGCCACAACCACGCGACCACCGTGTTTAAAGCGCCGAATGGTGACATGTGGGTGGGAACCTACTACGGCTTAAACCGTTACCTTGGCAATGGTCAGTTTGAACGCTTTATTGCCGACTTTGATGACCCCCATGCCTTGGGTTCGTCCAATATTAAGCGCGTGATGGTTGACCGTTCGGGCCGCGTGTGGGTTGGTGTGGGGGATAAGGGACTGGCACTGTACCGGCCAGAAACGCACGACTTTGACAATTATTTATCCGATACCGAGGGCTCGCGGACCACCGTGTCGGCTTTATTTAGCGATGCCAGTGGTGCTTTATGGTTGGGTTTTTCGCCCGCCGGCGTCGCTCGGGTTGATCGTTATGCCGGCGCATTTCGCAACTTTGCCAACGAGCCAGGTAATCGCAATAGCTTAAGTAATAGCGACGTTATGTCCGTCGCCGAAGACGGTCTGCAAAACCTGTGGGTTGGTACCCGCGGCGGCTTGAATTTTATCGACCGCAGAAATCACCGCATTACGCGTTATATTCACGACGATAAAGACAAAACCACACTGCCGTCGCAAGCGGTGAGTGCGGTAGTGGTCGGTGCTGACAACACTGTGTGGGCGGGTACTACCTGGGCGGGTATTGGGCGCTTAGACCTCGAAACGCAAACGTTTCGGCAATATATGCCGCAGGCCGACGACAAGCACAGCTTGCTGAACCGCGAGGCTTGGTCGATTTTTAAAGACAGTCGCGACCACATTTGGGTGGGTACCAACGCCGGTGGCTTGCACCGCTACCGACCAGATAGTGACGACTTCTTTCGCTATCAGTTTCGCGAGCCGGGTAATACCACATCGGGGCGAGCCTTGGATATTACAGAAGATCGTTACGGTGCACTGTGGTTATCGACCGATGACGGGCTTTTTCGTTTTGCCGCCGACTATCAGCAGCTCGAGCCGGATGATGCGCCTACCGAAGCTTATTTCGAATATTTTAATGAGCACGGCGGCCATACCATTCAACCCAGTATGCCAGTGCTACGCGCCAGCCTAGAGGACTCCAAAGGGGATATGTGGTTTGCCACCGAGGGTGGGGGCCTAAACCGGTGGCAGCGCGGTGAAGATACTTACCGTGTATACACCAAGCAAGACGGCCTGATTCACAATACGGTTTCGTCCATCGTTGAAGATGACTACGGGTTTATTTGGGTGAGCACAGGCGGTGGTGTTTCTCGGTTGAATCCTGCGACCCATCAATTTAAAAACTTTACCAAAGACCACGGCCTACCGGGCGAGGTCTTTAGTCACCCAGCGGGCATTAAGACGGCAGCGGGCGAAGTGGCGTTTGGTGGTATCAACGGTTTAACGATTATTGACCCCACAAAAGTTTTCACCAATACCTATGAGGCGCCGTTGGTGATGACGGGCTTTTACTTATTTAACCAGCCCGTATTGGTTCAGCAACTCGAGGTAGAAACCAGCCAATCTGCGATTGGCGATGTGGCCGACGATCGCGAGGCGCTATTGGATGACAGCGAAAACCCGGCCTCGGATTTTACTCTGCCAGAGGCCATAACAACGGTGGACCGCATTGAGCTGCGCCACGACCAATCGGTGTTTACCTTTGAGTTTGCCTTGTTGAATTTTGATGTAACCGAGCAAAACCATTATGCCTATAAGCTCGAGGGTTTTGATGAGGACTGGACGTTCTCGAAGACCCGCCGCTCGGCGACTTACACCAACTTAGATCCCGGCCATTACGTGTTTCGCGTGAAAGCTGCAAACAACGAGGGCGTTTGGATGGCGCAAGACTTGGACGTTGAGCTTTATATTTTGCCGCCGTGGCATAAAACGTGGTGGGCCTACACGCTTTATGTTGTTGGTTTGATGATAGTGTTGGCGATGATGGTGCATTGGCAATACGCGAGGCGACGGATGGCCGAAACGCAAAACCGGTTGTTAGAAGAGCGAATTGCCGAGCGCACCAAAGAATTAAAAGCCAAAAACAAAGAGCTAGAAGCCGCTTATAGTCAAATGGAAGAGGCGAGCTACAGTGATCAATTAACGGGGCTGCGAAACCGCCGCTACCTCTACAATACCATTGCTGTCGACTTGGCAAGGGTGAACCGCTACTTCCATGGCGTGGTGCGCTCGTCGGGCGAACAGCGCCAATTAATGGCGCAGGAGGTCGCAGCGCGCGAGTCGAATCTGGTTTTTTATCTATTGGATGTCGATTACTTTAAATCCGTTAATGACCAATACGGGCACGCGAATGGCGACCTCGTTCTAAAACGGTTAGCGCAAACCCTAACGGAGGTCAGCCGTGACTCCGACCTTGTGATCCGCTGGGGCGGTGAGGAGTTTATGATTGTTTGCCGTTTTGTATCGCGCGAATTCTCGCGCGCTATGGCTGAGCGTTTGCGAGAGGCCGTTGAGGCGACGGAGTTTGAGCTAGATAACCAGCAGACGATTAGGCGCTCTTGTTCGATTGGATTCGCCTGTTACCCCTTTGATATTCAAAACCCGACCGCGGTTTCGATGGAGCAAGCCATTGATATTGCGGATTGGTGTTTGTACCAAGCCAAGCATTCTGGCCGCAACGGCTGGGCGGGCCTGCGGCTTAAACGGCCTTTGCAGTCTTCCATCGAAGACTTTATGCAGCATATTGAAGATGGCATTAAGGATGGTAGCATCGCGCTCGAAAGCCATAGCGCTGCTAGTCCAAGCAAACTCCTTTGAAAGTCGCCCAGTATAGTGCTGATTATGTGCCGTGGTATTTTGTGTAGAAAGGTCTCAGAGCTACCCGAGAATCGCCCAGCTGTACGTTATAGGCAGTTTTCGGGCTTGGGCAAGCCGGCGATTTTGGCGGCGATTTTTGCTGGGCTACCGGGAAATAAGCTCAGCAGGTAAAGGCTGCTGGCCTTATCTTTGCCTAGCGTGAGGGCGATATACTTGGTGAGCGGCCGCATCGCTGGGGCCAGTTCGAATTCGGCGTAAAACTGCTGTAGGCAGGTGATTATTTCCCAGTGTGCCTCGGTGAGTTCGATGCCTTCTTGCGCGGCCAGTTGCTGGGCAACAGGTTGACTCCAATCGTCTAGGTTCGCTAAAAAGCCTTCGTCATCCAACGCCGGTAGTGGTGCTGTCACGGTTGTTAGTACCAGCTTTGAATGGGGTTGTGGCGGCTTGTTAATGCAACGAAGGCGTCGTAATCGATTAGCGCGCTTGGTTCGGCTGTTATGCCTCGGGCCAAGCTGTCCTGTTCGAGTGCAAAAACCGCTTGGCGTGCAACACTTGGCCAAGTGCCTGATAGCGCTTGATTTAGCCCGTAAACGCCATCGTTGATTAACAGCACGACATCACCTTCGCTGACATGGCTGATGCCGCTTTGGAAGGCGTTGTGAGATGGGGGTTGGCTTAAAATGTGTAACGTCATGGTTAAAAGCTCAGGATGTTTTTGGCGTTAGCCATCAGCTGCTTAATCTGGCTGTTGTCCAATGGCTGGCAAGTCATGGCTAGGGCTTCTGCCTCGAGGGCTCTTTGGTGGAGGTGGTCGGCGCTGCAATAGAGTTTATCGATACCGAACAGCGGCAAGGCCTTGGCCATTTTTTGGTGATTTTTACGCGCAATATGTTCCGCCGCTTGGTTGTCCAGTAATTGCCATACCCCTTCGTCTAAAAACAAAATGGCCATGTTTTGCTCGAAGGCACCGGCGGCAAGGGCCGCTTCTAGGCCCTCGCGCCCAAGGCTACTGCCATAAGGTGAGTGGCGGAAAATAAATAATAAATCGCACTGAATCATGACGCTGCCTGTTGTCGGTAAGTGACTATCCGAAAGTAATTACGCGGTCGCTAACGGCGGTTGCCTCAATCAATTGCCCGAGCCCGCTAAGCTCCGATGCGCCGAGCAGCGTGGCGGCCGCCTTCCCGTGTCGCTTTGCTTCGCCGTCGTCGAGAATGCCGCGCCGCGCCGCCGCGGCGATGCAGACGACGCCATCAATGCTGTTATCGTCGATAAAATGCTGCCACGCGGCGGCTAGGTCGAACTCACCCTGTGGTGTAATGGCTTGTGCATTGAGGTTGTACACACCCTCGCCGTAAAAGAATAAGCGGTGTATGCGATGGTTATTGCGAAGCAGTGCACGGGCAAACTGAAGGGCGTTGTAGCTGGTGCCGCCGTGCAGCGAGTGGGGGGCACTATTAATTACGATTGAGTAGAGCATAGGCGTATTGGGCTTAAATAAAAACCGCCAGCGTAGCTGGCGGTTTTGGCGGTAATCAACGCTTTGAGAGATCCAGCGGACTTAATCGTCGCTAGTGGCACCTATCAAGTGAAGCAGTGCAGTAAAGAGGTTTAAGATGTCGAGGTACAAGCGCACTGTTGCCATGATGTAGTTGGTTTCGCCACCGTGGATAATTGCACTGGTGTCGTACAAGATAAAGCCCGACATGAGCAACACGACTACGGCACTCAGCGCCAACTGCATGGCTGGCATGTGAACGCCAAACATACCAAGCACAACAAACGCGAGGCTAGCAACCACAACAGTAATGAGGCCGACCATCAAAAAGCCGCCCATAAAACTAAAGTCTTTGCGGGTGGTGAGCACGTAGCCTGAAAGCGCAAAGAATACCAATGCCGTGCCGCCGAGCGCTTGCATTACAATCATGCCGCCGTTTGCGGATTGCAGGTAATAGCTGATCGTCGGGGCGAGCCCTGCACCTAGAAGCGCTGCAACAGCAAAGACAACGAGGATACCCTTGGACGAATTAGCGACTTTGGGTAGCACAAACCATAAAAGCCCGATGGCGCCAATCGACATTACTATGGAAAGCATGGGGGGTAGCCCAACGACCATGCCAATAAACGCTGAAATTGCGCTTACCAGCAGCGTAACGGCCAGTAGGCTATAAGTGTTACGCAGGACTTTGTGGGTCTCTGCATTCTGAATAGAACTTGCAGAATAAACCTGTTGCATTGTGGATCTCCTAGAGGTTAACAGTTAATAGCATCATACAATGTGTGCGCCTAAGATCAATACACATTCTTGTGGTGAGACTGCGAAAATTCAAGTTAGTGCCCATTATATAAG
>DATBNJ010000116.1:0-23447 GCA_036554385.1 Marinagarivorans sp.
GGTTTAGTTACCACAGAGACGGCCGACTTATCCGCTGCAAATTAGCGGCGGTTATCAGGCAAATAGGGCGCTACATTTTTATTTCGCGACAAGGGCAAAAAGTCTTGGAAATTGATTACAGCGACTTAAAAAAAGAACTGGCAACGGGCGCACTCGTACCACTCGACAACGACCCGCTCAACAATACCCTAGAGGATATTTTGTGCAATATTCGTCACGCACAAAGCAAAGAAGTCGAAAAAGAAGCCGAGGCCAACCTTTAGGAACAGGCGCCGCTAACGCGCAAAATGCGCGTTTTAGGTACCCCAAGCTTAGTTTCAGTCCACCACTTTAATCAACTGCGCACCAAGTATCGAAAGCACACAATACGCGGTGAAATAATAAAAACCGTCATGCAGCGCGGCGCTCACACTAGGGTGCGCATTCCCGGCCAAGTAGGCCATAAAGACCCCCACCACAAAAACATCCGCCATCGACCACTTACTAATCAACAACACGACTTGGTGCAGATAATAGCTTACCTTAGCGATGGGTAGTGCGATTGCAAGCAGCAAAAAAATGGCTTTAAGAAGCGGCACAACCACACTGAACAACAAAATAAGAATGGCGACAAGCTGGTTGCCACTGTCAAAAAGCGAAGAAACCGACTGCATAATACTTTGGGTTTTGTTGTAAAACTCCATCTTACCCAGCAACGGTAAAGTCGCCTCAATTGTGAGGTTTAGCATTGGCTGAGTAAGCCCGGGGTATAGCATTGCGAGCGACAAAACAATCAAAACCAACGCAGCAATGTTGCGAGGTGTAATGCGATCAACCATGCCAAGCTTTACTGGGTGGGACATGAAACAACCTTTTTATTATTGATTCAGGATATTTGAGGGGTGTGCGCGAGAGCCGCACTTTACCCAGCTACGCGCAACGCCACGATTGACGCTTCTAATGGACACTAAGTGCCTAGCCCGCCATTAACAATGTCGCGAGGTAGCCGACGGAATAGGCCGCTAAAAGCTGCGGCATAAAACGCGCGTATTGCATAAAGGTCAATTCGCGCATTTTACTCATTGCGACGATACCCGCCGCCGAGCCAATAACCAGCAAAGAACCACCCACGCCGACAGCGTAAGTTAATGCCAACCACTGGGGGTTAGTTAGGGTGGGCTCAGCCTTTAGCAACGCCGCCGTTAAAGGTACATTATCGAGGAACGACGACAATACGCCCATACCAAAACTTGAGATATTTGGGTCTACCGCAAAGTAAAAGTCAGTAACCCACAGCAAAATACCGATTTCTTTTAGCGCGCCTACAATCAGCAAAATACCCAAGAAGAACATAAGCGTATCAAACTGTATTTGACGCACATACTCTAGCAAGTGAACCTCTTGATGGTACTTATTCACTAAACCACCAATTAAAAACATCACCGACAAGCCCAGTAAAAAGGTTAGGACCGGCGGCATACCAAAAAAGATATTAAACACCATGGTACAAATAATGGTCGAAAAGAAGAGTGCCGCAATCACCACATCCAGCGTTTTGATTTTATGAGTATTCACCTCGGCCGTTACAATACGCGAGCGTCCAAGTGTCATTAAAAACGCTAAAGTACCGACACCGATGACAGTCGGCACAAGTAGTTGAAGCAACTCGCCGATAGTAACGTGACCAGCACTAAAGATCATTAAGGTGGTGACATCGCCGGTAATCAAAATAACACCACCGGAGTTCACGGCAAACACCACCAGCACACACAATTTAATGCGCTCTTTAACCTCGAGCTTAAACGCTTGCACCACGCCCAGCGCCACAAGTGTTGCAGTAATGTTATCGCACAGCATCGATAAGACAACCGAAAACACCGCCAACAACAGCGTTAATTGGCGCAAACTTAGCTCGCCGGGTAAAATTCGGCTTACAACATCCCCAATTAAGCCGCGCGCATTCAGGTATGCCACGAAGGTCATAGTCGCCATTAAAAACAGCCACAACGAGGCGATATCCAGCAGGTTTTCATCGAGCATATGCTTCATATGTTCGGTATTGCCGTGTTTGGAGGCGAAAAAAAACAAGACAAACCAACTGACGCAACCGAGAAATAGGGTGCTTTTTGCTTTATTTAGGTGAATCACTTCTTCGAAAGCAATGCCCATTAAAGCCAGCAAAGCGAGCGAAATAATAATGATTTCCATAGTTACCACGTTGATATCAAATTAATAATTTCGTTACGCCATGACCGTCTTCATTGCGGCAATAGCACGCTGCGTTTGCTCAACAGTACCGATGGTAACGCGCAGGCCAACCTGACCCTGGCCATCCGCCTTAGGGCGTACCAGTATGCCCGCTGCGACTAAGGCGCGATTAATTTCGTCGGGGTTAGCTGGAAAACACCACACATAGTTAGCATCACTCGGCCAAAAGGAAACGCCCTGCGATTGCAAAAACGCCTCAAATATCGGTTTGGCCTCGCGCATCACCTCACGGACATAATCGTGAGTATATTCGGGGTTTGCGAGCGCAGCGCGAATGGCCACAATAGCCAGTTGGTTAATATCGTAGGGGCCACGCACATTCAACAAAGCTTGGATATTGTCTTTACAGCTGAGCACAAATCCCAAGCGCAACGACGGAATGCCCCAAGTTTTGGAAAAGGTACGGGTTATGACCAGATTTTTATACGGGTCAACCCAATCGCAAACCGTGAGCCCCGAGTATTCAAAATAGCATTCATCAACCAACACGGTGGCGTGTGGCGCCGCTTTGAGTATCTGTTCAATCCCCTCGCGCGAAATTCCCGTACCGCTCGGATTATTGGGGTTAGCCAAACAAATAATGCGCGTTTTAGGGCTAATGGCTGCCAATACCTCAGCCAACGGAAAACCACCCTCAAGCGTGTATTGCGGCTCGAGTATTGTGAGGTTTTCGACCTTGGCACACTGGTGATACATAGCAAAACTTGGGCTTGGAATAATCGCTTCGTCACCAGCGACGCAGGAGGCGCGAATAATTAAATCGATGCCTTGGTCTGAGCCGTTGGTAATCATTACCTGTTCAGCATTTACACCGCAGTAGTCGGCGATCACAGCATCAATATCCCCGTATGCTGGGTACATTTGTAGCTTGCCCGCCTGAATGTAGTCGATCATCGCTTGGCTTACAGCTTGCGAAACGGGTAATGTGCGCTCGTTAAAGTCCAGCAACAGATGTTTGTTTGGGTCGCGACCGTCCAACGGGGGCTTATAGGCACTCATTGCGTGAATATGTTTTTTGAACGTCGCCATACGAACTCTCTAATAAGTTGACAATAGATACTGCGGGGCAATAAACGAAGAAACCGGCGCGGTGGCGAAACTCCCCCAGCCGGCTGTGGCCGCTACACCAAAACCAAATTATCGCGATGTACGAGCTCGTCAAAATCTTTATAACCGAGCAACCGAGCAATCTCTTGGCTGGCACAGCCAATAATTTTGCGCGCGTCTTCGCTGCTGTAATTCACCAAACCCCGCGCAATTTCAACGCCGCTTTCGTCGCGGCAAATGACAAGCTCACCTTTGGTAAAAGAGCCAACCACCTGCTTAACCCCAACCGGCAATAAGCTTTTGCCTTTATCGCGCAATACCGCCACGGCACCCGCATCGAGGATCAAGGTGCCCTTAGCTTGCAGGTGTCCGGCCAGCCAACTCTTGCGTGCAGCTATGGGCACTTGGGCGGCAAACAACAGGGTGCCGATATTGTCACCATCGACCACTTTGGCGATCACATCGTCTATGCGCCCCCCGACAATCACCGTATTGGCGCCAGAGCGCGCCGCCAGCCGCGCCGCTTTAACCTTAGTGGACATGCCACCGCGCCCTAAAGCACCCCCAGTTCCGGCCATGGCATCCAGTGCGGGATTATCGGCGGAGGTTTCGGCAATAATCTTGGCCAAGGCATGCTTGCGCGGATCGGCGTCGTACATTCCCAATTGATCCGTCAATATCATCAAACTATCGGCTTCGATACAGTTGGCCACTAGCGCCCCCAGCGTATCGTTATCGCCAAAGCGGATTTCGTCGGTGACAACCGTATCGTTTTCATTGACGATGGGGACAACACCCAAACCAACAAGCGTTTTCAGCGTGGTGCGGGCATTCAAGTAGCGCTGACGGTTCGAAAAATCGTCGTGATCGAGTAGAACCTGAGCGGTAGGAATCGCGTATTTCGAGAACACCTCTTCGTAGGCCTGAATCAAGCCCATTTGGCCAACCGCCGCCGCCGCTTGCGACTCGTGAACCGACGATGGCCGCTCTTTCCAGCCCAAGCGGGTCATGCCGGCGGCCACAGCCCCGGAAGAAACCAGCACCACTTCGTGGCCGCGCTTTATTAACGCCGCGATTTGGCGTCCCCAATCGGCAATACTGGTGCGGTCTAAGCCTTTACCGTCATTGGTCAGCAAGGCGCTGCCGATTTTAATCACCCAACGGTGACTCCCTTTGACTAAATGACGTTTGTTATCGACAGAGGGGGATACGCTCGACAAAGAAGATTGGTCCACGGAGATGCTCGCTACCACAAAAAAGATGATCTGGAACAAGAAGGCTGATGTGCCAATGTTACTGCAGCACACACAATTAAACGACCACTAAATTGAAAAGTTGGAGCGCTAGCAATTTGCAGCAACAGCGCTCACCCTCGCAACGCTACTCGGCGTAAACCACCTCAACGTCGTAATCATCATCGTCGTCGGAATCGTCGCCTGCTTTTTCTTTGGCCGCGCGGCGCGCAGCATAGTGCTTTTCGCGCAATTCTTGGATGTGCTTGCGCGCTTCGCTTTGCATCTGTGACTGCAGCGCTTGTTCGGCCTCGGCTTTTTCGGGGTCGGCGCGCTCAATTTCCCAGACTTCTTCGAGGTAGTTGAGCAGCTCGCCACACAGCACCTCGGTGCCCTGACGATTAACTGCCGAAATAACGTGTACCGGCCCACTCCAATCGAGAGCGGCAATAATGTTTTGCTTGCGTGCTTCGGTTTCCTCTGGCGATAGCAGGTCGGCTTTGTTTAAAACTAGCCAGCGCTCTCTCGTCGCGAGGGTTGGGCTAAAGCGCTCGAGTTCGCGCGTGATACTCAAAGCATTTTCCACAGGATCAGTGCCATCGATAGGGCAGATATCCACCAAATGTAACAACACGCGGCACCGAGTTAAGTGCTTTAAGAAGCGAATGCCTAAACCGGCCCCCTCAGAAGCACCTTCGATAAGGCCGGGAATATCAGCGACCACAAAGCTGCGATACTTATTGATTTTCACTACACCGAGCGAAGGCACCAAGGTGGTGAAGGGGTAATCAGCTACCTTGGGTTCGGCCGCGGATACGGCGCGAATAAAGGTCGACTTACCGGCATTGGGCAAGCCCAGCATGCCCGCATCAGCAAGCACTTTAAGCTCTAGTTTAATACTGCGAGCCTCGCCTTCTGTGCCGTGGGTGGTTTGCCGAGGCGCGCGATTAACGCTCGACTTAAAACGCGTGTTGCCCAAACCATGCCAGCCGCCCTTGGCCACCAACATGCGGTCGCCAGCACGGGTCAGATCGCCGAGCACGTCTCCGGTTTCTTCATCGATCACGGAGGTACCCACCGGCACAGGCAGGGTCAAGTCCTCCCCTTTAGGGCCCGTACAGTTGGTACCTCGACCACCCTCACCGTTTTGAGCAAAAAACTTTTTGGTAAAGCGGTAATCCACCAATGTATTGAGGTTTTCGTCGGCCTCTAGAAAGATTGAACCGCCATCGCCACCATCACCGCCGTCGGGGCCACCCTTGGCGATATACTTTTCCCGGCGAAAGCTGCAACAACCGTTGCCGCCCTTGCCGGCTTGAACAAAAATTGGGGCTTCATCAACAAACTTCATAACTTTAATACCCGCATAGATTATAATGATTTGGGCATCAATCATTGCTAAAACGCCGCTGCCCTAGCGTGCCGCCACCGATAGCGTCTTAGCAATGAGCAATGCCTTTAAGTGCCTTGCGTAACAACACTTAACAAATCCAAAATGACATACAAAAAAGCCCCATCTCGAGAGACGGGGCTTTGGTCTTACCGTTCCAGCCTTATCAGCAATTAAGCGACAATACTAACAAACCGACGGTTTTTAGGACCTTTAACTTCAAACTTTACCGCGCCATCAACTTTTGCAAACAAGGTATGGTCTTTACCGATACCTACGTTGTCACCAGGGTGAAATTGTGTGCCGCGTTGACGAACAAGGATGTTACCCGCGTTAACCGCCTGACCACCAAAAAGTTTAACACCTAAGCGTTTACTCTCGGAATCGCGACCGTTGCGTGTACTACCACCCGCTTTCTTGTGAGCCATTGTTTATACCCTCTTAACCTTTGATTCCAGTGATTTTAACTTCTGTGTACCACTGACGATGACCTTGACGCTTCATCGAGTGCTTACGACGGCGGAACTTAACAATCGTTACTTTCTCGCCACGGCCGTGAGCCACAACTTCTGCCTCGACGGTAGCGCCGCCGACAACAGGAGTACCAATTTTAACGTCGTCGCCGTTAGCAACCATCAACACTTGGTCGAAAGAAATCGTTGCGCCCGTTTCGGCTTCAATTTTTTCAAGGCGTAAAACTTCGCCTTCTTCTACACGGTGTTGTTTACCGCCAGATGCAATTACTGCGTACATTTATGTATGCTCCAGTAGAATAGGACGTCGCGAAGCACCTAGAGTAAAACATTTAAGCCAACCCGAGGTTTCAATCACTAGCCCCCATGGCTAGTGATACAGAGCTTGCGCCGTAACAGTTCTGCTCGCCTTTACCAATGCGCCTGACAAGGCCAACATCCAAACGAAAGGCTCACAAAATGGGCGCGAATTTTACGTAATTACTCAGCATTGAGCAAGCTTTAAGCAACAGAAAATGCGATTAATTCAGCATAAGCCCTTTCCAGTAGGGATTTGCCACCCAAACTAAAGAGCACCTCTAAAAATGCACTTTTTACGCGATAGCGGCGTCAGTTCCGTCCTCGAATCCTCATTTACCCCACGTAAACTGCGGTTCTCCGGGCGGTACTTCCTTGCTCTCACAAAAAAATTACTATTTTTAGAAGAACCCTAAAGACATAAGTGGCGGACAACCGCTCCAGACGACCGACCTTGCACACGCGCTCCCAGCGCGTGAGGGTCCTAAACAATCAATCACCACCTACCGCCCCAACTGGCCTTAACTTAACGACATCGCCCTCCTTGGAGGGCTCTCTGCGGGATAAGGCATCACAGGTTTTGCGGCGAATTTTGTGTTTGTGACCAATGTGCAAAACACTGTAACAGGCGTTTCGAGGAGGCGCGTTACCGAGGCAATTTAAATCTACCCGCAACCCCTTGTAACTGCTGTGAAATCGAGCCCAGATCTTCGGCAATAGTATAGGTACTGGCTGCGCTTTCGTGGGCCTTTTCCGACAAACTGGTCATATTCGACACATTGCGGTTGATTTCCTCGGTGGCCGCGGATTGCTCTTCGGCGGCAGTCGCAATTTGAGCGCTCATGCCCTGCACCCTATCGATCTCGTTGACGATTTTACGAATGGCATCGCCGGCGTTACGCGCCAGGGATACCGCATGCTCCGTTTTATGATTGCCGGTTGCCATGCCGGACACCGCCGTTTTAGCGCCATTTTGCACCGCTTCAATAATATGGTGAATCTCTTCGGTAGACTCTTGGGTGCGCTTTGCCAGCGCGCGAACCTCGTCGGCAACCACCGCAAAACCGCGCCCTTGTTCGCCCGCCCTAGCCGCTTCAATCGCGGCATTCAGCGCCAATAGGTTGGTTTGCTCTGCAATACCTTTGATCACGTCTAATACGGCGCCAACACTTGTTGTATTTTGCTCCAGCCGCGTCATGTCAGTGGATATACGGGTCATTTCATCGGCGACAGCGGTAATCGCCATTATGGCCTCTTCCATAATGCGCATACCGTCACCGGCGCCGTGATTCGCTTGATCGGTGGCATCAGCAGCGACAGATGCGTTGTTGGCCACCTCGGCAATAGAAGCGCTCATTTGCGTCATGGCTGCGGCAATCTGCCCGGCGTGGTCTTGAGCATGGTGCGTGTCGCTATCAATGCCCTTAGCCGCCGAAGACAAAACCCCAGAGGATTGTGTTAAGCGCTGAGAGGCGTCAGTCATGGCGCTCAACATGGCACACAATTCGAGGCGCATTTTGTTCAAACTAGTCGACAGTACGCCGATTTCATCGCGCCCCGCATAGGGGACTGGGCGCGAGAAGTCGCCCAAGGCCATTTCCTCAACGCGCGCTCGCAGCCCCTTAACGGGGTTGACTAAAATCACCTTCATCAATAAGGCCAGCGCCGTACAGGCCACAATGGACATAATCACCACCACGGCATTCACCACCGCGTTTAACCGTTTTGCGGCGCTGTCGAGCGCGCTGGTGCTTTCTAATGCACGTTCGTTTATGAGGGTTGAAAGGTCATGCAACAACTGGCTTGGCTCTCGATCTATGCCGCGCACAGCGCTATCGCCGGCCTTGTAGTCGAACCCCTGGCTGCGATAGTTATCGCGCCCTTGCTGATACTGCGGGTAAAGGGAGGCATGCACTTTTTTAAACTGCGTCACCTTGCTAGCCAGCGCTCCTGCCCCCTCAAGCTGGAGTAACGCGGCGGCAATGCTCTGCACGGTCGTATGCTGCTCACCAAATGCGGCCCAATATTTATCTAAATCTTTTCGGACGTGACCGCGCAATAAGATGTTTTTCCACTCTTGCACTTGCGTCTTAAATTCTAAGTTCAGCTGATCTATCTGCGCTTTTTGCTGCAAATCCAGCTCGATAATTTCGCGATAGCGCTCGGACACACCCGCCAGCTTGATGTTGATACCGATCAGCACCATACCTTGCACGACAAAAAACAGCGCAAGCACCGCGATAATTTTGCTTTGGATCGACGAGAACATGCCGGCAAATCTCCTCAGTGTTTGGCATTAACTCTAAGAGTGTAGACTCAAACTGGCACAACGCCTGCCGGATAACTTGACAGTTCTGGGCGTGCCCCCTAGCATCCCCACCCATTTGACCGATCCTCACGAGGCAATAAAGGCAATGCTGCCGTTTTTAACCCCAGTAGAGGCGGATTTTACCGCCACCAACCGCCTAATCATCGAGCAGTTGCACTCAGATGTCGGTCTCGTCGAAAACATCGGTCACTATATTGTCGATTCCGGCGGCAAACGCTTGCGCCCCATCTTGGTTTTACTAACCGCCAACGCCCTCGGTTTTGGCAGTAAACCCAACAGCGCATCAATGCATTCGCTGGCCGCGATTATCGAGTTTATCCACACCGCTACTTTGCTCCACGATGATGTCGTCGATGTCTCCAACATGCGCCGCAGCCGCCTAACGGCCAATGCCAAGTGGGGTAACGCGCCCGCCGTACTGGTTGGCGACTTCCTGTATTCACGCGCCTTTCAGATGCTGGTTGCGCTGGGCAGCATGCCCATTATGGGCATTTTGTCAGACACCACTAATATCATCTCGGAAGGCGAAGTGCAGCAGCTGGTCAACGCAAAAGACCCCAGCGTTACCGAAGAAAACTACTTAAACGTAATACACAAAAAAACTGGCGCGCTCTTTGAAGCCGCCTGCCAGGCCGCTGCAATACTGGCCGACGCCAGCGAATGCGAGCAACAAGCCGCACTGGCATTCGGCCACCACCTTGGCATTGCTTTTCAGCTGGTTGACGATGCGCTCGATTACGAAGGTGATAGCGACACTCTCGGCAAGAATGTGGGTGACGACCTCGCCGAGGGCAAACCGACACTGCCACTGATTTACGCCATGCAACACGCAGACGAGCACGCGCAAAGCCTGATTCGCGACGCCATCGCCAATGGTAGCACCCAAGAACTCGACGCCATCGTCAAAATAGTCAAAGACTGCGGCGCGCTGGATTACACACACCGAGCCGCAATTACCCATGCCCACAAGGCAGAACAGGCTCTGGCGAATTTGCCACAAAACCGCTTTACCCAAGCCATGGCAGACCTTGCACAATTTGCTGTTGCCAGAAACCATTGACGCAATACACCGCAATTTAACAGAAACACCACACCCGGTATTTACCTTAAGGGGGTTACATGCCCAACAATGCTTTAGCCAAAACCTACAGCAACTGGGAAAACTTGGAAAAACTCCAAGCCCAAATCAGCAAGCTTCATTTGAGTGAACTCTTCGAACAAGACAGTACCCGCGCGGCACGCTTCAGCGTTAGCGCTGCGGGTCTCGACCTCGATTTTTCTAAAAACCACTTATCTGCCGACATTCTCGCCGAGCTCATAAAGCTGGCAGATCAAGCCGACCTTAAAGGCGCGATCAGCCGCATCTTTAAAGGCGAGCACGTCAACAATACCGAAGACCGCCCCGCACTGCATTCAGCTTTGCGCCACATTGGCGAGCCACAAACCCAAGAGCACAAAGATGTTGCCGAAACACTCGAGCGCATGGGCAAGCTGGTAGAAAAAGTTCACAGCAAACAATGGCAAGGCTTTAAAGGCGAAGCCATCACTGATGTGGTTAACATCGGTATCGGTGGCTCGGACTTGGGACCGCGCATGGTCACTAAGGCGTTAACCCCCTACCACACCGGTCACGTCAATTTGCATTTTATCGCCAACGTCGACGGTGCCGAAATTCACGACTTAACCAGTAACTTAAACCCCGCAACTACCTTGTTTATTGTTGCGTCTAAGTCATTTTCGACCCAAGAAACACTCGAAAATGCTTTAACGGCACGCCGCTGGATGCTAGCCGGCGGCTGTGATGAAAGCGACCTCGCCAAGCACTTTGTGGCGATTTCATCCAAAGTTGACAAAGCGGTTGAATTTGGTATTGCCGCAGAAAACGTTTACCCCATTTGGGACTGGGTAGGTGGCCGCTATTCGCTGTGGTCGGCTATTGGTTTACCCATTGCCTTTGCAATCGGTATGGATAACTTCAACGCCTTGCGTGCCGGTGCCAATGCGATGGACAAACACTTTGCCGATGCACCGCTGGAGAAAAACATTCCCGCGCTGATGGGTCTTGTTGTGTTTTGGTACACCCAGTTTTTCGACACCACGGCGCAAGCGGTTTTGCCGTACGCCTACCACATGCAAATGCTACCGGCGTACTTGCAACAACTGGAAATGGAAAGCAACGGCAAAAGCGTTACCCGCGAAGGTGATCGCGTTGATTATTCAACCGGCGCAATCGTATGGGGAACCGAAGGCACCAATGGTCAGCACTCGTTCCACCAGCTGCTGCACCAAGGCACCGTATTAATGCCGATCGATTTTATTGCCACCTTAAAAGCGCACCACCCCGTTGATCACCAGCATCGTTTATTGTTTGCCAACTGCGTAGCCCAAAGCCAAGCGCTGCTAACGGGCCGCGACTTAGAAACCACCAAAGCGGAGTTGCGTGCCGCCGGCACCAGCGAGGACGAGATCGACCGCTTAGCCGAACACAAAGTGCACCCAGGTAGCCGCCCTAGCAATACCATTTTGATGGAAAAACTCACACCTGAAACGCTCGGTGCATTAATTGCCGCCTACGAGCACAAAGTCTTTACGCTAGGTATTTTGATGAACATTAACTCATTTGACCAATGGGGCGTTGAGCTCGGCAAACTGCTGGGCAACCACGTGAACGATGCGATCGAAACCACCGATGTGCCCGGCGACTGGGATTCGTCTACCGCACAATTAGTGAAACGTTTTTGCGAAGCCAATAAATAGTCTTGGCATCATAGAGCCAACATTAAAAGCCGCTGCCGGTTTCCGGTAGCGGCTTTTTTGTTGGGCTATTCTAAAGGCCTCGCCGGTCGCCTTCGGCGTTTACACTTTAGGGCATTAACGCGGAAAAGATGAGCGAAGGCCGAGCTGCGGTTTAGGCACTCACAAACGTGCCGTTGCGGTAGTCTGCCATCGCCCGCTCAATTTCGGCCATCGAGTTCATCACAAACGGGCCATACTGCACAATAGGTTCGCGCAGTGGCTCGGCCACCAGGATCAAAGCCCGCGCTTCGCTTTGCGCGTTATTGAGCAAACTTACCTGATTACCGTCGGTTAATCGCGCAAGCTGTTGATGGTGGACGGGTGTTTCGGCGTCACCAATGCACACCTGCCCTTCGTATACGTAAACCAGCGCGGTATGAGTCAAACCAACCGGCAAAGTTAAAGATTGCCCTGCGCTTATGTGAACATCCAAATACGTAGGCTGGGTCGCAACATCGGTAAAGCGACCTTTAACGGGTTCGTGATTAACTAAAGCTTCGCCGGCAATGGCTTTTATGCGCAGGCCTTCCCGCTCAAAAACGGGAATCTCACGGCTCGGCACATCGGCGTACTGGGCGGGAGCCATCTTTTTATCAGCCGGTAAATTAACCCACAGTTGAAAGCCGCGCATGCGCCCCTCGGTCTGCTTAGGCATTTCCGAATGAATCACACCACCGGCCGCCGTCATCCACTGCACGTCGCCGTCGTTAAGCAGGCCAATGTTGCCCATATGGTCTTGGTGCTCCATTTTACCTTCGAGCATATAGGTTACCGTTTCAAAACCGCGGTGTGGGTGCGGAGGGAAGCCACCTATATAATCAGAGGCTTCGTACGAGCCAAACTCGTCCAACATTAAAAAAGGGTCGAAGCGTTCGGGGCCTCGCCCGCCAAACACGCGCAGCAATTTCACACCATCGCCATCGGAGGCCGGTTGCGCGTGGAGTAGTTCGGTGACTTTTCTTACGCTCATAATCTGCTCCTGCTCATGGGTTAAATCAATTGATCAATCGTTGCTTTCGCCTCGTTAATTGCCGTTTCTTTAAGGTCACCCATATTGATGCCTTCGGCATAAACCCAGTGAATGTCGGTAATGCCAATAAAATTTAAAAACGTGGTTACAAAATCGGTTTGGGTGTCACTGGGCCGACCTTTGTGCACCCCGCCTCGCGCGCTGGTGATGTAGGCGGTTTTTCCGTGCAGTAAACCTTCGGGACCGTTTTCGGTATAGCGAAACGTCACCCCCGCACGCGCCACATAATCCATCCAGGCTTTGAGTGCCGAGGGCACGTTGAAGTTATACATCGGAGCCGCCAGCACAAGTACGTCAGCATTCATCAGCTCGTCGATTATTGCATCGGCGAAGTCGACGGCTTTGTTTTGTTCTGCGGTGCGGTCTTCTGGCGCAGTGCCAATAGCTATTAGGGTATCAGCACTTAAGTGTGGCAACGGATCGGCGCCTAGGTCGCGCTGCACCAAAGACACATACCCCTTAGCCGATAAACGCTCCACAAGGTAGTCGTTCAACTGGCTCGATTGGCCGTTAGCGCCAAACAAGCTGGAATTAATTTGCAGTACTCGCGTAGTCATATTTAGTCCCCTTTTTACAGAGCCCCCAAGAGGGGTGAATCGATGTGTAAATCGTTAATGCCAGTAATAAACGGCAATGGGCAAATTCTACGCTTGCAAAATAGATCAAATGCATCGAATATCCACTTAAATCAATCTAAAAATTAGATCAATTATGAAAATTGCTTTAGATCAGTGGCAGATTTTTAAAACGATTGTGGACGAGGGTAGCTTTTCCGCCGCGGCCGAGGCGCTAAACAAAAGCCAGTCGAGCGTTAGCTATGCCATGCAGCAAATGGCCGAGCACCTAGCAACCCCGGTGTTTGAGCAGCGAGGTCGCAAAGCCGTACTCACCGAAGCCGGCAGGACACTGTATCGCCACGCGGATAACTTGCTAAAGCAAGCCCAAGCCATGGAAAACTTGGCGCGCGATATGGCGCAGGGTATTGAGAGCGAGATCGCCCTTGCCGCCGACGCTCTTACACCTCAAGAGCCTTTGTTCGAGGGCCTGCAGAGCTTCTCAGAGCATTGCCCCCGGACCCGCGTCAAGGTTTATGAAACAACCCTGTCGGGCACCGATGAAGCGTTACTGTCAGGGAGGGTACAAATTGCATTAATGCCGCATGTGCCACCGGGGTTTCTCGGCGATATTATTGCCAAGGTGCATATGATTCCCGTGGTGGCCAGCAGCCACCGGCTGGCTAGACGCAACGCAGAGCGCGCGATCTCCGAAACCGAGCTTAAACAAGAGCGGCAAATCATTATTCGCGATAGCGGGTTAAAACGCGAGCAGAATGCCGGCTGGCTAGGCGCCGAGCAGCGTTGGACATTCAGCCACTTTGCCACCAGTATTAACGCTGTAAAAGCGGGCCTTGGTTTTGCGTTTTTACCCAGCCATAAGGTGGCTAGTGCTCTGGCAACAGGTGAGCTGCATCAGTTGCAACTGCAAGGCGGCGGTCAACGCCACCTCACACTCTATCTGGTGCAAGCAACGCCAGGCTTTGCCGGCCCAGCCGCTACCCACGCCGCCAAAACATTGAAAACAGCCTTCACAAATTACATGTAATATTCCAATGGGCGTGCGCTTTGGGTATGATGCTACGTCTAAGAGATGTATTCAGAAGGACTCAAAGGAAATTTTTATGGCTAAGTTTATTGCGGCCGCGCCGCGCATCACGACAATCAGCTTATTCGCAGCGTTGCTAGCAACCGGTTGTGGCTCTGGTAGCAGCGGTACCCGGCCGCCTCCGATCGACAACGACCGGCCACCCATTATCGACAATGGTGGCTCAAACTCTTCCGGTGGTTCCAATACCGCACCGGACACCGAGTGGACAAGAGGCGTTTACAAACCGTCATCAGCCTTTCAAAACTTTTGCGCCACACCCCGCTCAGGCAGCAACCCCTATACCGACGAGCCCTACCCTGACAAACAAGGCGACGTTGTCCACGAGAACCACTTTTTGCGCTCTTGGAGTGATGAGAATTATTTGTGGTATGACGAATTGCCCGACATCAACCCCAACAACTATGATTCGCCATTGGATTATTTTGCGCTGCTGAAAACCGATGCGTTATCACCCAGCGGCAAGGCTAAAGACCATTATCATGGTTATGAAAACGAAGTCGAGGGGGACCAGCTATCCGCCTCCGGTGAAAAAGTGGGCTATGGCTTAGAGCTGATTTTTGATCAAGATACGATAGAATTACACGTCGCCTATGTTGAAGAGAACTCTCCGGCCGCTGCCGCCAATATTCGACGCGGAATGCGGGTTGCAGCTGTAAACGGCGCAACCTCTCCAGCCCAAACAGAAGCCGACTACAACACAATTATAAACGCACTCTATTACCCGGAAGCCGAACAAGAAAATACCTTCGTTTTTGAAACATCTTCAGGCACCAGAGTGACGCGTAGGCTCGAGGCTACAGCGGTAGAAGTTTCGCCCGTGTACCTGAGCAAAGTCATCTCCACCCCTTACGGCAAGGTCGGCTACATGATGGTAAACAGCTTTTTGCCGTCGAAGCTTATCGCCCAACTTGCCGACACCATAAGCGAGTTTAATGCCACCGGGATCGACGACTTAATACTAGACCTGCGCTACAACGGAGGCGGCTACGGCACCTACGGGTCGATGCTCGCCTATATGACGGCGGGAGATAGCGCCACGGCCGGCGAGGACTACGCGATTTACCAATTTAACGATAAACAGCAAGAGTTTAATCAGCCACTAGAATTCATCAGCGAAGCTCAAGCCGACTCAAACACAACTGTTGAGCTACCCAGCCTCAACCTGCCCAAAGTTTACGTGCTGTCGACCCCAAGCACCTGTTCCGCGAGCGAACAATATATTAACGGCCTGCGCGGTATTGGCGTCGAGGTAATACTAATAGGCCAGACCACCTGCGGAAAGCCCTATGGGTTTACCGGTAGCGCGGTAAACTGCGGCATTCGCTATTTCAGCATTGATGTCCAGACCACAAACGGCCAAGGCTTTGGCGACTACATTGATGGCTTTGAGCCTGTCAGCACCGGTGCAGACGTACACAGCGCAAAAGTTCAAGGCTGCAAGGTAGAAGACGACCTGTCGTCTGAACTTGGGGAAACCACAGATCCGCTCATCAGCGCTGCCCTGTTTTACCGAGAAAACGGCCGCTGCCCAAGCGCTTCATCATTTGCACAAAAAACGGGACGCACGAGCATTACCGGCGGGCAAATCATAGTGCCATTTGGGCAACAAATTTTGAGGGTGAAGCGATGAGGTTACGGTTACTGAGCTGGCCCGCGGTTTTAACAACACTTAGCACTCTGGGCGCTTGTGCCAGCCCGGAAAAGGTCGGGCCACAAGAAACGACAATCAATGCAGCGACTCTAATGCCAGCACTCAGGACGAGCGCGCACGATAGCGATCTAACAGAACTGAGCCAAGCCATTGGGCTGTTATCGGGCAGTGGCGTCGAGCGATTGCCCAGCTCAGCGTTTAAAGACACGCCGAGACTAGCACTGTCCCGCGGGCCGCTGCCTCCAGCGAGTGGAGCGCTGCCTACCGGTAATATGCAGGAGCGACTCGAGCCCTCCGAACCCGTCGTTTTTGAGCTGATGACCGACGGCGAGTCTTGCTACCTTTACAGCATTAGAACCGAGCAAACCGTACCGCTTAGCAATATCAGTTGCACGGCCAAGGCCAAACGAGCAAACAGCGCCGCTGAATAAGCCTGATGGATCTATACGCAAGGCCTTAAGGTGCAGACTTTCGGGCCTTGCCAAATACACCGCTTATCCGCTCAAACTGCCAAGCAATCCTCAATCCCTTGAGCTGCCGTTCTCTTCTGTGCATTAATTTCGTATCATCTGGGAACATGCACTTGAAGCCAGAAAAGGGCAAACCCATGCTCAAGCACTGCCAGTCAAAACTCGCCCTTAGGCGAGCTGTCATAAGTACCTGCATCGCAGCAACCGCACTAGCTGGGTGTGATTCCAAAGATGGCTCGCCGGACGATTTGGGCGCACCACCAACGCAGTGGGTACCATCGACGTACAAAACATCGACCATTTACAAAAACTTTTGCGAACAGCCTCGCACAGGGGTACACCCCTACACCGACGAGCCCTTCCCCGATATTGCAGGTAGTACCGCACTAGAAAATCACTACTTGCGCGCTTGGACGCACGAGGCCTACCTTTGGTACGACGAGCTACCCGACCTTGACCCCAATAACTACACCGACAGCATTGAATATTTTGGCTTGCTGAGAACCAGTGAGCTCACCGCCAATGGCACCGTCAAAGACCGCTTTCACTTCACCGAAGACGAAATCAAAGGCGACCAGCTAACCTTTACGGGCCAGCGCGGCGGCTACGGTATCAGCTGGAAATTCAATGCCGAGCGCGAACTGTTTGTGTCGTTCGTCGAGCCAAGTTCGCCCGCCAGCGATGCCGGCGTGACCCGCGGCATGCAGCTAACGCACGTTAACGGCATTCGGCTTACCGAGCTGACCAACGAGCAAATTGCCGACGCCAACAGGGCGATCTTTTCCCCGGAACTCGGTAGCGAGGCAAGCTTTGAATTTATCCCTCCGATGTTAGGCGATGCTTTGAGCGTCTCGCTAGAAGCCGCCAACATCAGTATCTCAGCGGTGCTGAAACACTCTATATTGGAGACCACCACCGGTGACGTGGGCTATCTTGCGTTTAACACCTTCAATACTTTTACTGCTGAAAACCAATTGAAAGCCGCGTTCGACGATTTTGCCGCCAATAACATCGATGATTTAGTGGTAGACCTGCGCTACAACGGCGGCGGTTACTTGTACATTGCCGCGCAGCTTGGCTATTTGGTGGCCGGTGACAGCAACACCGCCGGCGAAACCTTTACAGTGCTGCAGTACAACGATAAACGCTCAAGTAACAATGTCGTGTTTCCCTTTGTGGCATCGACCCGCAACACCCAAGAGCCGTCACAACCGCTCACCAGTGTTAACCTCAATCGGGTTTACGTCATCACCACCGGCAGCACCTGTTCTGCCAGTGAAAGCTTTATCAATGGTTTACGCGGTGTCGGTGTCGAAGTGATTCAGATCGGTAGCACAACCTGCGGCAAACCCCACGGCTTTAATGCACAAGCCAATTGCGGTACACGTTATTTCAGCATCGATTTTGAATCGGTTAATGCTCAAGGTTTCGGCGAATATATTGATGGCTTTGAACCCGTAGAAACGGGCGCTGACCCACTGAGCAATAAAGTGACTGGCTGCGACGCCGGCGACGACCTCGCTCACCGGCTAGGCGATACCAACGAGGCCATGCTAAGCACGGCATTGTACTACCGAGACAATGGCACTTGCCCTGAGGCGACTACAGCGTCACAACAAAAACTGCAGAACCGAATGATTGTTGATGGCGAACTGGTAGCACCTGAGAGCGATAAGGTTATGCGGCTGGCACCGACGTGGAGTTTCTAACTTCGCGAGGTTATCGACTAACTAGCAAGTTGGAGAATGCGGGACGAGCCCCGACGGTAGGCTGATCAAGAGCCTTCATCACAGCGCGTTATTGAACATAACACAACTAACTAATAACGCGTCGAACCGGTTCTCCCGGTGCTGACTCAAGCAGCCCGGAAGCCCAATAAAAGCGCCTTTACGTCTAAATTAACGACGCCTAGGGCGTTTCCACGCTCGGCGCTGGCACCGGATACTTCACAAAAATTTGCTGCACGACAGTGTGTATATCACTGCGCAATTCGTTTTGTTTAGGCTTTTTTAGCTTGCCGACTGCAACGCCTTCCCAGATCAACTGTTTTTGCTCTGCATCGACAACATCAATATTTAACGTGCCTTCGGTATACTGACTAACGCGCGTTTCGGTGCCATAGCCCATGCCGTAGCTATAGCCGTAGCGACCGCGGTAACCATAGTAGCCGGCGCTGATTGCAGGCGCCGTGGTAGATTCGATTTTTTCTTTGGTGCTGACATTAAAGCCAATAAGCAAATCACCGCCTTTTTGCTCGCTAAGCCCACGGGCGGTTAACTGTTTGCGAATCGCTTCTTTTAAATACTTGTTAGTTAGACTTCGGTACTCCTGCTCACCCGATGGTTCGAGCGAATCTAAAAAGGCAAAGGTTTTGTAGCTATTAAAGTCGACGCCCGTTTCATAAACCGAGTGAATTTTAGGCCCCGTGGCGCAACCCACCACGGCTAGAACCCCTAAGCATAAAACCGCTTGCGCGCAACGCTTAACCGATTGATACAACTTCATAAAAATTCTCCTAGGCAACCTTGTGAAATAGACGATTAACATATTCGTGCGCGCCCATCACGACGCGTAGCCCTTGCATGGCATTAAACCTAACCGATTCTACATTGCGCAAGTCGTTTTACCACCCGCTATCGCAATTTCACCACCAAATACCCCGCTCGACGCTTTACCAACTCGAAGAGTATTGCTGGAATGCCGTAACTAATCGGTAAATATTTGCGGTAAACCCAATTTTGCACTGCGGCTATGGGTTCGCTACGGCTATCGCACCCGAACGGTTCGCTTTACCATCGCATCGCACCATTGCGCAGCTAACAATCGCGACAAGTCATGCTACACTCCAGCTAAATACGGGAGATGAAATGGATACAACACCACCAGTTATTTTAACCTTTGCGCCCCACGACCCCGCTGGTCGCAGCGGCCTACAAGCCATCGCCGAAGTTATTGCATCACTAGGTGGCCACTGCGCCTCGGTCGCTACAGCGCTATGCGCCAATAGCAGTAGCGATGAGCGCGAGCTTATCGCCGTGGATAGCAACCTGCTGATTCAGCAAGCGCGCTCGGTACTTGAAGACATGCCCGTCGCTGCTATTTACGCAAGTTATACCGGCTCGGTGGCCAATCTCGAAGCGATACACTCCATCCTAGAAGATTACCCGCAAACACCCGTTATCGCCTCAGCAGCACTGCAATATTGGGACAACAACTCACAAGCCATTGCCGACTACCCGAGCGCATGCTTTGATTTATTATTGCCCGCCAGTAAACTATTGGTGTGCGACAATACACAAACCTCATTGCTAACCTCACACGCCCCTATCTCCGAAGGCTTGATACACCGGTTGTTCGCCTGTAACTGCGAGCACGTGTTGAGCTACCAATGCAGTCAAAGCAGTCGCAGTTTCGAATATACGCTATACGACGACGAAACCGTGCTCAGCACATTTAACTGGCAGGCCGGCTGCTGCCAGCCTCAATCGTCGGCAGTTGAAGATATAGTCGCGGCAGCCATCTCCACTTACGTGGCCCATGGCAGCTCCATCGAAACAGCAACACAAGAAGGCTTGAAATTCGCCAGCCAGGCAGCGGCCAACGCACGCCGAATTGGTTTTGATATTCCCATCCCCAATCGATTCTTTTGGGCCGAGGCAATTAATGCAAAGCGTTAGTTAGCGCCCGGCAAAACTAGTCATTCGAGCATGCCGGTGTGACGCCGGCTAACCCAGTTACCAATAGCCGCAAAAACCATGCTGTACGCAATTACCGACGATCATTTAATGCCAGGGCCCGCGCTACTGGCCAAGTCCGAAGCAGCGCTTAAAGGCGGCTGCCAGTGGTTGCAGTATCGCAGCAAAAGCCTGCTCACCCCGCCAGAGCGCGTGGCAGCGGCCACCGCACTCACGGCATTGTGCCGCCGCTATGGCGCTAAACTGATTATCAATGATGACGTGGAACTCGCGGAAATAACCGGCGCTGATGGCGTACATTTGGGCCAAGGCGACGGCGACCCCAGGCTTGCACGCAAGCGATTGGGCAACGGCGCCATTATCGGCGTAACCTGCCACGACCAACTCGCCTTGGCGCAGCGCGCCATCGACGACGGCGCTAGTTATGTGGCGTTTGGGCGGTTTTTCCCCTCGCAAACTAAACCCAATGCGCAAGCTGCACCGTTCAGTTTGCTAAACCAAGCGCGCCAACTTAGCGTACCGGTTACCGCCATTGGAGGCATAACACTTGAAAACGCCCACCGCATGATCGAGGCGGGTGCCTCAGTCATTGCAGTGTGTCACAGTTTGTTTGCCGGCAACGATGTCGAAGCCCGGGCGCGGAACTTTTGTCGCGTAATTAACCCATAATTTCACTTTCACTCTTACAATATGACGTAGCTATGAACCTATTATTTGATCAGGCCAAAACCGTAATCCCCGGCGGCGTAAACTCGCCTGTACGCGCTTTTAAAGCTGTCGGCGGCGAACCCATTTTTATCGAGCGCGCCGATGGCGCTTACTTATTCGACAGCAACGGCAAGCGCTACATTGACTACGTTTTATCTTGGGGCCCGATGATTGCGGGCCACAACCACCCCGACGTGCTCAATGCGGTGATTGAAAAAGCCAAGCTCGGGCTCAGTTTTGGCGCGCCCACCGAAATCGAGACCGTGCTCGCCAAAGAGGTCATTAAGCTAGTGCCGAGCTTGGAAAAGGTGCGTTTTGTCAGCTCCGGCACCGAAGCCACCATGAGCGCAATACGGTTGGCCAGAGGTTATACCGGGCGCGATAAAATCGTAAAATTCGAAGGCTGCTATCACGGTCACTCTGACTCACTGTTGGTTAAAGCAGGCTCTGGCGCGCTAACCTTCGGCGTGCCTAGCTCGCCCGGCGTGCCCGCCAGTATCGCCGATCACACCATTACCCTTAGCTACAATAATGCCGAGCAGGTGCGCGAAGCCTTCAGACAAGCCGGCGAGCAAATTGCCTGCATTATTGTTGAGCCCGTAGCCGGTAACATGAATTGTATACCGCCGGCGCCCGGCTTTCTTGAAACGCTGCGCGAGGTCTGCAGCGAATACGGTACCGTATTGATATTCGACGAGGTAATGACAGGCTTTCGCTTTGGTACCGGAGGCGTGCAAGGCTTTACCGGCATTACGCCCGACCTAACCTGCCTGGGCAAGGTTATTGGTGGTGGCATGCCCGTGGGCGCTTTTGGCGGCAAAGCTGAAATCATGGATTATATCGCGCCAACAGGGCCTGTTTATCAAGCCGGTACCTTATCGGGCAATCCTGTGTCCATGGCCGCAGGCCTGGCAATGATGCAAGTGATTCAAGCAGACGGCTTTTACGACAAGCTTTTCGCCAAAACCCAAAAAGTGGCCGAGGGTATGCAAGCGGTGGCTAACGAAGCGGATATTCCTTTTACGGTCAATTACACCGGCAGCATGTGGGGCGGCTTTTTTACCGAAGAGCCCAAAGTCAGTAACTATCAGCAAGTTTTGGCCTGTAACAACGAGCGCTTTAACCGGTTTTTCCACGGCATGTTAGAAGGCGGTGTAAACCTCGCACCCGCCTCCTACGAGGCGGCCTTTATGAGTACCGCACACAGCGATGCCGATATTGAAGAAACCCTCGACATTGCTCGCAAGGTGTTTAAGACCCTGTAAATTCTTCGATCGACTAAAAGCGTAAACTGCGCCTTTGCATTGTAACCAAGGCGCAGTTTATGCCGCTTTTTTCGTTGTTTATTCCCAGCTGGCCAGCAGCTCATCAAGGGACACATAGTTAAACCGAAACCCTTCCTCTAAAAGCTGATCAGGCACCACGCGCTGACTGGCCAATATTAATTCGTCAGCCATTTCACCCAGCATTAGCTGTAATAATTTTGCTGGCATGGTGGCCGACAATTTGGTTTCATATTTATTGGCAAGGTGCTTGGTAAACTCGCTATTTTTTACCGGCTCTGGCGATGTGACGTTGTAAACATGACACGCCAATTCATTTTCTAGCATCCACTGCAACGCGGTTACAACATCCTCTAGTGCTACCCACGAAAACCATTGCTGGCCATCGCCATTTTGCAGCGCAACCTTTGCTTTAAAAGGCAGGGCCATCTGTGCAAAGGCACCCCCCTTAGGGGCCAATACCACACCCAAACGGGCGATACATAGGCGAATAGCGGTCGCTTCTTTCAGGGGCGTTAAGGTTTGCTCCCAGTTGTGGCATAAGCGGTGTGAAAAACACGGCTTCGGCGGTGTTTTTTCGGTAATCACCGAATTACCGTGGCTGCCGTAAAAACCAATAGCTGACGCGTTGATAAAAACCTTGGGCGGGCTTACGGCGTTCTGACAATAAGCAACGAGCGCCTGCGCGGTCTGAATGCGACTTGACTCCAAACGTTCTTTTTTGGCCCGCGTCCATCGCCCTCCAGCAATAGACGCACCGGCCAAGTTCACAATGGCATCGAACGCGCCTTTATAGCTGTCCAGTTCACTCCAGCTAAGCACGTCGGCAAAGGGCAACAGCTTTTGGGCCTTTTCGGCATTGCGTCCCAATACCGTAATCGCGTAACCCGAGCGATTAAGCTGCGCCGCCAAGGCGCGCCCCACAAAGCCCGTGCCTCCAGCAATTAATACCCGACCTTGATCTGACATAGACTTTCCCCTTAGCGTTAAGACAAGCTTCCACCCAAAACGAACGTTTCGTCAATGCGCAATCCCCCTCCACGGCTGGAGAAATATGCAGAAGATTGCCTAGAAGAATCTCTGTAGACCTCCACGGACGGAGGAAATGCAGAAGATTGCCTAGAATAATCTCTA
>DATBNJ010000172.1:0-9771 GCA_036554385.1 Marinagarivorans sp.
CAAGCTCGTCGCCTTTCTTGAACTTACGAACAGCTTCTTCGCCAGTTTCGTTCCAAGAAATGTCAGACAAGTGAACCAAGCCATCAATGCCACCGTCAAGGCCGATAAAGATACCAAAGTCAGTGATAGATTTGATCTTACCGCTGATCTTGTCGCCCTTAGCGAACTGATTAGAGAAAGCATCCCAAGGGTTTTCTTGACACTGTTTGATACCCAAAGAAATACGACGGCGCTCTTCATCGATATCCAAGATCATCACTTCAACTTCGTCGCCCAACTGGACAACTTTAGAGGGGTGAATATTCTTGTTGGTCCAATCCATTTCTGAAACGTGAACCAAACCTGCAACGCCGGTTTCGATCTCAGCAAAACAACCGTAGTCAGTAAGATTAGTAATCTTCGCTTTAACTTTGGCGCCTTCTGGGTAACGGCCAGTAATATCGGCCCATGGATCTTCACCCAACTGCTTGAGGCCAAGAGAAACACGGTTGCGCTCACGATCAAACTTAAGCACTTTAACGTCAATTTCGTCACCAACATTCACGATTTCGCTTGGGTGCTTAATGCGCTTCCAAGCCATGTCGGTGATGTGCAACAAGCCATCTACGCCGCCCAAATCAACAAAGGCACCGTAGTCGGTAAGATTTTTAACAATACCTTTAACAGACTGACCTTCTTGAAGCGTTGCCAGTAGCTGCTCACGCTCGTGAGAGTTAGCCTGCTCCATAACAGCACGACGAGAAACAACAACATTATTACGCTTCTGATCAAGCTTGATAACTTTAAACTCAAGCTCTTTGCCTTCGAGGTGCGTCGTCTCGCGAACGGGACGAACGTCAACCAATGAACCGGGCAAGAACGCACGAATACCAGCAACGTCAACGGTGAAACCACCTTTAACCTTACCGTTAATAATACCTTTAACGACTTCTTCAGCGCCGTGCGCGCCTTCAAGCACTTTCCAGCTTTCTGCACGTTTCGCTTTTTCACGTGAAAGGCGGGTTTCACCGAAACCGTCTTCTACGCTTTCTAGGGCAACTTGTACTTCGTCGCCGATTTCTAAAGTCAGCTTACCGTCTTCGTTGTAAAACTGCTCTGCGGGGATAACACCCTCAGATTTAAGGCCTGCGTGAACAGTGACCCAGTCTTGATCAACATCAATAACAACGCCGGTCACAATTGAACCGGGGACCATATCGACGGTTAATAAACTTTCTTCAAAGAGTTCTGCAAAGCTTTCGCTCATTGCGATACCTGTAATGGTTTTGCATGGCGTCAACTCAAAAATCGAGTCTGCCACTCACCGTGCTACCAGCGGACACGGGTCTATTAATGTTATTGCAACAACAGCCAGTGCTGGTGGTTCCATTGCCACAATGTAGAAAGTGCCTCAGCCAATGCGAGGCGGGCGGAATCTACCAGAAAGCCAAGCGATAATCAAGCGCAGATAGCAATGCACTATTGATTAGCGACACCATGCGGCACATGACCTGTCGCAACATGCACCCTAGCCGACTCACAGTGGGCGCGCTGATCATCAAAGAATACGTCGGCACCGTATGCCTTTAAGAACAAGCCCTTATCCATGCCGCCAAGAAACAGCGATTCATCAATACGAATCCCCCAAGCCCTCAGCGTTAAAATGACGCGCTCGTGCGCTGGCGCCGAGCGCGCCGTCACCAGCGCCGTTCTAATTGGGCATTCGCCGTCGGGAAATTGCCTTTGTAGCGACTGCAATGCCGATAAGAAATGCCGGAACGGCCCGCCCTGCAACGGCTCCCTCGCAGAGGCCTTTTCACTTTCAGCGAACGCCTGCAGACCTTTCGACTTAAAAATGCGCTCAGCCTCATCACTAAATAAGACCGCGTCGCCGTCAAAGGCAAAGCGCAACTGCGCAGAGGCCTCTGGCGTGGCCCCCGCGGGCAACAAAGTAGCAGCGGCCACACCGTTTTCCAGCGCCCTTCCAACATCTTCGGCATAGGTGGACAAAAACAATTGGCTATTAAACGGCGCTATATAACGAAACGGGCTTTCGCCACCGGTAAATGCCGCCCGAGTAATATCCAAGCCGTAGTGGTTAATCGAGTTAAATACCCGCAAACCCGTGTCGGCACTATTGCGAGATAGCAAGATCACCTCAACACAGCGACGCCCCAACAAGTCATTAATACGCAACAGCTTGTTAACCATGGCAAAGGCCTGCCCGGGGCGCAGCACGTCATCTTCGTGCTCGATTTGATATTCAGAATACGCCTTTAACCCTTGCGACTCAAAAACCGCATGACTTTCATCCAAATCAAACAACGCCCTCGAGCTAATGGCGACCACTAACTTTTCCACACCAGCTACCTCAGACACTTAAAACCCTCGCATTCACAAAGCACCTACCTAATTATCACCCCGAAACTCGCCCTTCTAAAACGGCGCCGACCACAGCCACTGCACTAAACCCCGAGCAGCGCTTGGTAATCACCCTCATACGGGAAAACGCCAAAGCCACCACCGGTATGCACAAAAACCACATCGTTTGCGCCAAACTGACCTGTGCGCATATCAGTCACTAAACCATAAAAGGCTTTGCCGGTGTACACAGGATCAAGCAAAATACCTTCAAGCTTGGCCAACCTTAAGGCCTCCGCCAAATCTTCGGCCCCCGGCTTGGCGTAACCTCGGCCCACATAGTTATCCACCGTGCGGTAGCGAGGGGGCCGCATGAGCGCAAGCGACGGGTTTAAGCCTTGCCACTTTGCGATATCCGACGCTACCTTGCTATCAAAGTAGGCCGCGTCATCACAAACCGCGTAGCCCACCACCTCGATATCACTTCCCGCCAGCGCAAACCCCAGCGCCAAACCGGCCTGAGTACCCCCCGAGCCGGTCGCACAAGCCACTACCTTCGGGGCAATGCCCGCGCGCTCGAAATCCTCAAGCAACTCGAAAGCCGCCGCCGCGTAACCCCAAATCCCCACACCATCACTAGCCCCAGTCGGCACAAAAAGCGCGCGCTCACCACGTGCAGCATAAGCCTGCAGCCATTGATCAGCGATAGCCGACAAGTTAGACGCATATTCATTGACCGGATAAATCGATTGCTGGGCCCCAGCGAGCTGATCGAGCATATAATTGCCGCCCGAATCGCGACCCTTGGCGTCTCGCAAAATCAAATGACACTTGAGACCCAGCTGGGCACAGGCAAACGCGGTGGCTCGACAATGATTAGACTGAATGCCACCGCAGGTTATGATGCGCTCAACACCCAGCGACTGAGCATGTGCCAGAACAAACTCAAGCTTTCGCACCTTATTACCCGATAACAAAAATCCGGTCAGGTCATCACGCTTTAACCACAGTCGACTTCTCACATCGGCGTCATATCGCTGCAGCTGATGAAACGGCGTTGGCAATTGCGCCAAAGATACTCTAGCAGGCAAAATATCGGCACCCACAAGGCAACCCTCCTAGCAAACGTTAAACAAAACCATAACAAAGCACGCGCCAAAACCGCGCAAGGCGTCGAGCCGCCCACCCCAATTCAGCGAGCCTGCAAAATAGCAGCCTCATATACAAAGCCCATAAACAAAAAAAGCCCCGCAATGCGGAGCTTTTTTTACGACACTTATTCTTACAGCGACTTCATTGTACCTTTGGGCAAAACCGCATGAACCGCAGACTTCTGAAAACGAAGCTTAACGCCTTCACCGGTATCTACCGCGATATAGGCGTCATCTACTTCGACGACTTTACCAAGCATGCCGCTTGTTAAAACCACCTCATCGCCCTTAGATATGCCGCTAACAAGGGCTTCGTGCTCTTTTTGACGCTTGCGCTGAGGGCGGATCATCATGAAGTACATCAGTACCACTAAACCCACGAGCATCAGCAACGAGAACATGTCGCCGCCCCCCTGCCCACCATCTTGTGCCTGAGCTGCGGCCTCTGGAATCAATAAAGACATAAATTTTGCGCCTCTTATTCTATAAAAAGCCGCAACTTTACAGAGTTTGCTTTGTGCCAGCAACAAAAAAGCCTGCAAATGCAGGCTTGAGGCAACTGGGCGTTAAGCCAAAGCGCTGAGCTTTGCTATACGTAATCGCGAAAGAGCTTGCGGAACGTGCTGGGCGACAAACCAGTCCAACGCTTAAAAGCGTTGGTAAAGCTGGTGCGGTCGGAAAAATCGAGCGAGACAGATATACTATCAATACTCATGTGCTGCTTGACTAAATAATCCACAGCGTAATGAAAACGCACTTGATCGCGCAAATCGGCGAAGCTAATGTCTTGCTGCTGAAGCCGTCGCTGCAGAGTGCGCTTGGATAAATTGAGCTCTTCGGCAACATTGCCAATACCCAACGGTGATTGGCCAATGCGCTTGCGCAAAACCTCAACCACCCGAGAGGGAATACCGTAAACCTCTGGCAGCCTCGCCTGCTCGAGATACTCGTCCAAGGTTTTTACAGACCCCAACGCAAACATGGCTTGGTCGGTCATTTTACGCTGAGCTTGAGTTTTGTGTAGATCGTTCATGCAGGCGACTCCTTCTGCCAATAGTTCAAGCGATTCAATATCCGCCGATTGCAGCTCTTTTGTCAAGTAAGAAGATGCAAAAAATACCACTGCGAGCGTTTCGCCTTTTGCCGTATGCACCGGCGCGCCCACATAACTGTTAACAATATGGCCGTTATATGTACATGAAGGTACAGATGTGGGCGTAGGGACGGTTTTAGGACTTACAATCGCCTCTTCGTCCTCAAATATTTGCGCAGCGAACGTTCGCTCAATAGTGAGGTGCTGGCCGACGTAAAAAGAGTCGGAGTGATCGCCGACAGCCAAGACCTCAGCCACTTGGGCAGAAAGTTGGCGCAACAACAAACCATAATCCATGCCAAACATGGCACAACCGAGGTTCAGGTAGTGGGTGACACCCGAGGCGCGATCATCACTCTGGTTTGAGCGCACCAGCACTTTGAAGAGTGCTTTGACGCGCGATTCAGAATCATCAAGTGTTAGAGCAGCCATGTCAGGCTGAAAACCTGGCACAGAAACAGAGGGAGCATGAGAGTGTGCGTGAAGTTTCAAGTTGACCACCACCTACAAGTATTAATTAAAAAATAAAAAACCAATCAAAAGTAGCAAAAAGCAATAAGGCGAATTATGCGCCATTCGATCACTGTGACTAGAACCCCTCGCGCCACATTGATGTCTTTTATGCCAATAATTGCCATGTTAGGTGCCAAACACAAATTTATCACGTTATCTATCAAGCCAAAAAACCTTGTACGGCAAAGGGTTTCGGCAAATATCGTGTAAAAAACAAAATCGGTGTAAATGTGACACTTAAGGGCGATGACGCCAAATCTAATCAAACTAAGCGCCAAATACAAAACATTTTTTAATACAAACGTTTTATATTTAAGTTAAAAGACTATCTGTATCAATGAATTGCGCGCCATTCCACTCAAGTATAGTCACGCCAAAAGGCGTAATTTGAGGTCATAAAATACATTAAAAAACACATAGGCACGTTATGGGCGCCAGAAGCCACTGATTCGTATCGCGTTTTTAAACGCCAACTCATGCTTTATAACGAACTTGCGCCGCGACGAAAGGAGGAATGGCATGATTAAAGGCGAAAAAAAAGCTGCTAAATAGCAGCTTTAAAATAAGCAAGTGGCCAATAAATTCATGACTACAGCTGATCTAACAGCGCAATAACATCGTCGTGGTGGGTCTTGGTTTTCACTTTAGCCATAATATTCGCCAAGCGCCCTTCTTCGTTAATAATAAAGGTCACTCTGTGCACGCCCATAAACTCACGACCCATAAACTTTTTAAGCCCCCACACGCCGTACTTTTCAGCCACCGCGTGGTCTTCGTCACTGAGTAGCGTAAAATTTAGCGCGTGTTTGTCTTCAAACTTTTTTAGCCGCGCAAAAGGGTCTGGGCTAATGCCAATAGCGACGGCGTTACGCTCTGCTAGCTCGCTGGCGGTATCTCGCAGGCCGCACGCTTGCGTGGTACAACCCGGCGTCATCGCTTTGGGGTAAAAGTACAAAACCACGTTCTTGCCTTTTAAGTCGGACAATTTAACCGTTTTCCCCGACTGATCTTTCAAATTGAATGCCGGCGCTTTGTTGCCAAGCTTTGGAAATTCCATAAACAACTCCTGATTGATTGACTACCCAATATCTGAATGTGTGCCCAGCCCGAAACGCTAGTTTTTAGTGGGCATTAACCCGGTGTTGGGATACACGAGAACGGCTTGCGCTTAGCCCGCGCGGCGACCTGCGCGCCAGCTCAGGTTGTCTAGACTGAGCGCCAGATGAAAAAAAACCGCACAGGTGTGCGGTTTTACGGTGAATACGCGCGCGCGTATTCATTGGCCCTAGCCCTAGGCTGGCAACAGCGACTTAACGGCGTTGCGCTCTTCTTTGAGTTCGTTTTCGGTGGCCTTCATGCGCTCGCTTGAAAATTCGTTAATCTCTAGGCCTTGCACAATTTTCCAGTCGCCGTCTTTACATACGCAGGGGAAAGAGTAGATCAAACCCTCTTCTATCCCGTAGCTACCGTCGGAATAGACACCCATGCTCACCCAGTCGCCTTCTGGCGTACCTAGCGCCCAATCGCGCATGTGAAAAATCGCCGCATTGGCTGCCGAGGCGGCGCTAGAGGCACCACGCGCCTTAATAATCGCGGCCCCGCGCTGCTGAACCTCAGGTATAAAGGTGTCTGCATACCAAACGCTGTCTACCTTGTCTATTGCGGGCTCCCCGTTGATCAGTGCGGTGTGCAGGTCTGGGTATTGCGTGGACGAGTGATTGCCCCAAATGGTCATCTGAGTCACATCATTGATAGAGGCACCGGTTTTTTGTGCCACTTGCGTCATAGCACGGTTGTGATCAAGGCGCATCATCGCAGTGAACTGGCGGGGGTCAACATCTGGCGCATTGCGCTGTGCAATAAGCGCATTGGTGTTTGCAGGGTTACCAACCACCAGTACCTTAATATCACGAGAAGCGTGATCGTTGATCGCTTTGCCCTGAACAGAGAAAATCGCCGCATTGGCTTCAAGTAAATCTTTGCGCTCCATACCGGGACCGCGAGGACGAGCGCCCACCAACAATGCGTAATCGGCATCTTTGAAGGCGACGCTGGGGTCATCGGTGGTGACCATGCCCGCCAGCAAGGGGAAGGCGCAGTCATCCAACTCCATAGCCACACCTTTAAGTGCGCCCAAGGCGGGGGTAATTTCCAACATTTGCAGAATCACAGGTTGATCTTTGCCTAACATCTCGCCAGCGGCAATACGAAACAACAAAGAATAACTAATTTGGCCTGCAGCGCCGGTTACGGCAACACGAACGGGTGCTTTCACAATCAATCTCCGTTTTGGCTTAAAAAAAATAAACGTAACTATTCAGCAGCTTACTAAAGTGGCACTGGCTAATTATTTTCTAGGCCGCTCAAGCCTTCTCGGCATCTCGCTCCATGCGATGTCTACCCTTGGCTGTCCTGCCAAAGCCTATAAAGTACATCCTGTACCGATGCATTTTCAAACAGCTTGCAATCCCTGCAAGAGCCAGCGCTTCAATGCCTAAAAAATAATCAACCAGACCCCTTTCAAAAGGTCTATTTACATTTAGCTGAATAGTTACAAATAAACTTGTGCGAGAAACGCTGTCTGCGCACAAGCATGCATTTGCGGGCGCCATTATAGAGCAACGCCCATAAAAGTCATCTAATCCACAACATAGCGGGCTTTCAGCGCGGCATAAATGTCGGTTTGAAAGCTCGTGCTCGAGGCCTCCAGCGTCTCGAGCACCTCGACTAAGTGCTCGTTATCCTCTTTACCTTGCCATAACTTGCGATATGAGCCGTCTTGGTAGCCGTGATCTTGGCGGAAGAAATTGAGCACATTTTTGCCGGTGTACTGTAAGTAGAGTTGCTCAAATGACAGGTCTGCAGCGGCTAACACCCGGCAGAAAGCGGCAAGATTAAACGCCTTCGACGCCAACACATCGGCCACAAACGCCTCGAGTTCAATGCGAAATTCAGCGACCACGCTCGGCACTTTGCTAAGTTCGGCATTTAAGCTATCGGCTAAGGTATCGACTTGCTCAGCCCGTTGCAGCATATCACTTAAGCCAAAGTGCCAAATATCTACCAGCTCTAGGTTGACCTGCTCCATATCGGGTGACTGTTTTTTCCACCACTTCCAACCGTAGTGGTCCATCAGCTCGGCACACTCAATCCAAATGGCACGATACCACTCAAATTGAGCAGCGCGCCAATTGGCATTGACCTTGGTGTTCATGGCATCCTGCATTTCTAACATTTTTACGATTTGCTGCTGCATAGGTACTCTCTTTAAATCATTTTTGTCTTGCTTTAAACCATCTTACTCTTCTTGCCATTACCCGCCTCTGGCCCGAGTGGCGGCGCGATGACGATAGGTAATTTCATTTCAAACGACACGATAGCAACACTGCTGCCGGGCTCTGCGGGCTCAGAGCGGGCGCGAATACTGCCTCCATGGTGCTCGCAGATCAAGCGAGCAATATACAGGCCCAAGCCCAAATGAACTTCGCCGTCATAAGGGCGCCCCACGCGGGATGACACCATGGATTCAAATAACTGATCTTCAATGGAGGCCGGCAGCGGCGCTCCTCGATTAGAGACTACGAGGGTGATGTGCTTGGGCTCTTTTTCTGAAACGCTCGTCGCAATGGTAATTGGATGCTGCGCTTGCGAAAATTGACTGGCGTTTTCCACCAATTTATCGAGCATCTGCACCAATAACTCGGGCGCTGCCTCGACGGTAACCGGCAAAACCGGAGGCCGGCTGTACCACTGCATAACCACCGATTGCGGATAGGTCGCCGTGTAAGCATCCGTTAAAGATTGCAACATAGCATACAAACAGAAGCGTTCCTTGTCGGTTTGCTTTAAGGCCTGCTCCAGCGCATTCACAGAGCTCATGGCATTGAGGGTTTGCGACAAGCGCGCTACCCCGTCGTGCGCTCGCGCTAAATAGGTGAGCTGCTGATCATCGAGCCTTGAGGCCTTTAAGTTATCGAGCGACGACTGGGCTATCGCAAGAGGAGTGCGCAACTCGTGTGATAGCTTGCTAGCAAGATTCTTCAAATAGTCTTGGTGGCCAACTAAGCGTTTTAATAAGATTTCAAAACTGCGCGACAGCTGGCCAATTTCATCCGGCACGCGGCTGGCAATAAAGTTTGCTCGCAAATTCCCCGTTGGATCTATCGCTTTTTCGGCGTGCTGCGCGAGCTTGCGAATGCGCCAAGAATGCAAACTTGCAAAGCCCAGCAACATCAACACGGTAAAAATGGCAAATACCACACAGATAAACACAAACTGGCCGTAAATGCCGGCCAACAAGACATCAAAGCCCACATCTTGCTTATCGAGCACCAGGTGCCCTAGCGGCGCCGAGCTTTTCGGATCCCGGATAGGTACCACCGCTCTCGCCACGGGAGAGACCCGATTAAAAAACCATTGCGAATGGGTTTCGCCCAGCGGTATTGCTGGCGATTGATAGGGTAACGACGGGCGACTGGCCAACAAGTAGTACAAGCGCATTAGCCAAGAATTTCGGGCATCAAAATCCGGCAAACCCTGTCCGAGAGACAAACGCCCAGATTGCGCCACCGGAAAGCCGCGCAGGTCGTAAATCGCGGCCCGCTGCTCTTGTGTCGCCAAGCGCTCGGCCAGCGCTAAAAAGTGCGGCTCGTGATAGGCAAAATGCATGGGCTT
>DATBNJ010000171.1:0-11424 GCA_036554385.1 Marinagarivorans sp.
CGATATGGGCTGGGAAATGCTTGCACGCAAGCCACTCCGGCGCGCCCGCGTGCAGGTGATGGAAACACCGGGGCAAATGGAGGTGTACCAATGTGTCATTTATTTAAAAAACCACTACACCGTCGACCACCTGGTCGCAGAGCTCAAGCTATCTACCTCGATTAACAAGAATGCGATAGGACAAGGGCAATGAATCCAAACGACAAAAAACAACTGCTTGCCCCGCTAATGGACCGTCTGCTCAACGACAGCAAAACCGCCAGCTACGCGCGCCCGCAAGCGGTAATCGCCCAGATTCGCGAAAGCGTGCGGCGGGATCTTGAGTCGTTATTTAATAGCCGCTCTTGCAACCGCTCACCGTCGCGGAAATACCCACACCTGCAAAAGTCGCTACTGAACTTTGGCTTGCCCGATTTATCGACCATTAACTTTTCATCGAAAGACGACCGAAAACGTTTTTGTAGCCAAGTGGAAACAGCAATCAAGCACTACGAGCCGCGCGTTAAGTCTGCCAAAGTTTGCATTGGCGATAAGGTCGACGTTGAAGACCCGACCATTCGTTTTCGTGTAGAGGCCGTGCTGCATGTTAGCCCCGCAGACGAAACCATTATTTTTGACTCTGCTTTTAACCCTATTAGCCATTCCGTGGACATTTCAGAAATATCCTAATGAGTAAAGCGTAATGACGGACAAGTTACTCCAATACTACGAAAAGGAGCTGGCCTTTTTACAGCTATCGGCTAGTGAATTCGCGCGCAAACACCCCGGTGCTGCCAGCGGTTTGCAAATTACCGAAGACGCCATTAACGATCCGCTGGTCAACCAGTTGATTTCTGGCGTTGCGTATATGAACGCCCGCATTCACCAGAAGCTCGACGACGATTTGCCGGAGTTAAGCGACGGCATTTTAGATACCCTTTATCCACACTATTTGCGCCCTATTCCATCGCTTGCCATTGTGCAATGCCCACCGCAAGAAGACCTAGACAAAATACACATCTTGCCGGCGCAAACCGAATTACAGACCGATAACGACGCACACGATACCTGCAAGTTCACAACCTGCTTTCCGGTAGCCATCAGCCCCTTTAGCGTCGATAGCGTAAAACTGGTTCAAAAGCCTTTTATTGCCCCAGGCTCCAATAGTGCGCCAGGTGCCGATGCAGTACTCAAAATTAGCCTTAAAACCTTTAGCGAAGCCATTAGCTTTGCCGACCTTGCGCTGGAATCGCTGCGCTTTTTTTTGAAGGGCCCAAAACAACATACCTTGCCCCTGTACGACTTGATGCTTGCCGAGTGTGAATCCATCGTTGTCGCCACCTCCGATTCAGACGCTGAGTACCGAAAAATCCCAGTCGACAGTTTGCAGCCGGTGGGCTATAGCAATGACGAAGCCATGCTGCCATTCCCCGACAACTCGTTTAGTGGCTACCGACTACTCAGCGAATACTTTGCTCTGCCCGAAAAATTTTTATTTCTCGACATCAAAAACCTAGCTGAGGTATCGCAATTTATCGATGGCGACAAACTGTGCTTATACTTTTATTTAAAGCGCCACAACGACGAGCTTGAACATCAAATTGCACCGAGCATGTTCGCCTTAAACTGTACACCTGCAATCAACTTATTTAAGCAAACGGCCGACCCAATTCGAGTCACTCACACCGAATACACCTATCCCATCGAGCCAGACGCACGCCACCACAGCTCACTTGAGGTGTATTCAGTCGATACAGTGGCGAGCATTAATGATCGCGGTGAAAAAACCGAATACAGCCGTTTTTATGGCACCAACCATAAACAATCCAAGACCAGTACATCGGCCTTTTGGTTTAGCAAGCGCCGCGAAGTCACCGAGGGCGAACACGGCAATGAATACGCCAGCGAAGTCGAACTCGGCATTGTCGACCTCGACTATAACCCGTGCCAAATTAACAATCAGGCGCTCGAAATAAAACTGCACTGCAGCAATCGCAACTTGCCCAAAAAACTCCCCACCAGCAATGGCCAACCCTACCTAAGCATTGTCGAAGGCAGTGCGCCGATTGATGCGATCCGCTGCGTCGTGCCACCAACGGAAAGCATTCGCCCGCCCCAAGGCAAGCGTGCCTACTGGCGGCTTATTTCTCACCTCAATTTGAATCACTTATCCATTACCCAAGGCAATAGCTCGCTTGAGGCTTTAAAAGAGATTCTTCGACTCTACGACTTTAAAGACTCGGCTAGCACTCGTAATCGAATAGAATCGATCCAAGCGATTAAAACCAAAGCGATCACGGCACCGATTCAAGTCGATGGCACCATCGCCTTGTGCCGAGGGACAGAAATTATTCTTACCCTAGACCCACTCATGTTAAATGGCGCCAGCATTTTAGCGTTTGCCAACTTGTTAAATCACTTTTTTGGGTTGTACTGCTCGATCAACTCATTCACTAAACTTAGTATTAAACTTTCTGGTAAAGACGGAGTGCTCTATAAATGGCCACCACGCGCCGGCGAAAAAGCCTTAGTGTAATCGAGCAGCTAACTCGCGAGCCCTACCGTTTCAACTTTTATCAAGCGGTGAGGACAATCGAGTTTGCTGCCATCCGCGCCCGCGAAGCCGACAACACGGTGAGCGCACCACTATCCCTGCAAGCACCGCCTTCGCAGGAGTTTTTGCGTTTTAACACTCGCCAGCAACTTTCGTTTGCGGCCGCCGATATCACCAAAGTTTTTCAAGGCGACAACAGTGAAGCGGGCCAAAAAACGCCTGAAAGCCAGTGGCAAATGACCGTTGCGTTTATGGGCTTAACGGGCGCGCAAGGCGTACTGCCTTATCATATGACCGAAGCTATCTTGCGTGAGCTCAAAAATAAAAATACAGGCCTACACGACTTTTTAGAAATTTTTAACCACCGCGCCGTTACGATGATGTATAGAGCGTGGGCCAAATACCAAATTCCCGCGAACTTTGAAACCCATAAAATTCGTCGCCGACGAGGCAACGATAGCGCAACCCACGCACTGCTTTCATTAATGGGGTTGGGCTTGCCCTCGCTGCAGTATCGCCAACCCTACAGCGACGAAAGCCTTATTCCTTTATCGGGCTTTTTATCGCGGGGCACCTGCACCGCCAGCGGCTTAGCCAGCATGATAAAAACGCGTTTTGGTTTATGCGCCGAAATCAAACAATTTACCGGCGCCTACAGCGAACTCACCCCCGATATCATGACGCGCCTAGGCATGCAAAATAATGCCCTTGGGCAAAGCACATTTTTGGGCTCTCGGTGCTACAGCTGTACCGGTAAATTTACCGTAGCCATCAAACCCAATAACCACGAGGAGTTTGACTCGCTCGCTCCTGGCACGCCGCTCGTTCGGTCGCTGATTTCGTTTATTCAACAAGCCGCTGGGCCGGAATTGATATTTGATGTCGACGTTTCCCTCGCCGGCGAACGCATTACCAATACGCGCCTACACGAAACGCCCGAGTACGCCCCCACATTGGGTTGGAATACTGTACTTGGCACCGCCAATCAAGCATTATCTTCACTATCGGTGCGCATGTCGTCCGAAATCACACCACCCGACGACACACTCCCCATGGCCAGCTAAATCTGTATGACACAAGGAAATTTTTATGATTAGCATTGATTTAAAATCCCTCGTAAACAAAATGTCACCCTATTTGCGGGACTCGCTCGAAGGCGCCGCCGGCATCTGCATTTCGCAAGGTCAATTTAGCGTTGAGCTGGAACACTGGGTATTAAAAATATTGGATCAAACCGATAACGACCTTTACCAGCTGCTCGCAGCAAACGACGTTAACCCTTCCCACCTTGCCAAGCAGCTCGCCCAAAGCATTGCACGCTTTAAAACCGGAAGCAGCCGCCCCGCTTCGCTAGCGCCATCGATTGTCGAAGCGGCGAAAAACGCATGGATGTTGGCCTCTGTCGATTTTGGCCACGATTCTATGACCTCGGGCCACCTGATTGCGGCGTTATTGCTCGACGATACGCTCAAGCGCCAGATCACTGACTCGTGCCCGGAACTGCGTGAACTCCCCGGCGAAACGCTACGCAACGGCGCACGAGAAATATACGGTCAAACCAGCGAAAGTAAGCGCGCAGGCAACTTGCAATCGGGTGGCGCAGCCGAAGCGTCTGGCGGTGCAGTATCTAACAGCAAAACGCCAACCTTAGACAAATACACCATCGACCTCACCGCCAAAGCCAAAACCGGAAAAATGGACCCCGTTTTAGGACGCGACGAAGAAATCCGCCAGTGCATGGATATTCTTACCCGCCGCCGTCAAAACAACCCGATTTTGACCGGCGAAGCCGGCGTTGGTAAAACCGCCGTGGTCGAAGGATTGGCACAACGCATTGCCTCGGGCGACGTACCCAGCGCGCTGCAAAACATTGCACTGCGCACCTTAGATCTCGGCTTATTACAAGCCGGTGCCAGCGTTAAAGGTGAATTCGAAAACCGCTTAAAGTCGGTTATCGAAGAAGTGCAATCGTCGCCAACCCCTATTATTTTATTTATCGATGAAGCCCACACCCTAATTGGCGCCGGTGGTAAAGAGGGGCAAGGCGATGCCGCGAACTTATTAAAACCAGCCCTGGCGCGCGGAGAGCTGCGCACCATCGCTGCAACCACGTGGGCGGAATACAAAAAGTACTTCGAACGCGACCCCGCTTTAACCCGCCGCTTTCAGGTCGTTAAGGTGGAAGAGCCCAGCGAAGAGCGCGCCATCGATATGATGCGCGGCGTTGCCGAAGCGCTCGAGCAGCATCACGGGGTGCGCATTTTAGAAGAGGCGATTATCGCCTCCGTTAAGTTATCGCACCGGTACATTCCAGGCCGCCAATTGCCCGATAAATCCGTTAGCCTTTTGGATACTGCCTGCGCAAGGGTGTCACTAAGTATTACCGCAACCCCTTACCCGATCGAAGATGCCACGCGCCGCATTGAACGCGCCGATACCGCCATTAATGCACTGCAAAAAGAGCACGCTGTTAGCGGTGGCCACGGCGATAAAATTGCCGAGCTCATCGAGAAAAAAGCCGAAGCACAAGCCGACTTAGAGCGCTTAACCGAACAGCACGTACAAGAGAAAGAGCGGGTCGAAAAAATCAGCGCGCTTTACGAAGGCATTGAAGCCAACCCGCAAGAGCAGCCCAGCGAGGACATTCAAGCCGAACTGCTACAGCTAAGCACATCGCTAAAAGAGATTCAGGGCGCACAACCCTTGATCCACCCGCATGTCGATGCGCAAGCGGTCGCCGAAATTATCGCCAACTGGACTGGCATTCCCGTGGGCAAAATGGTTAGCGATGAAATCCACGCGGTACAATCATTAGCAGAACGACTCAACAAGCGTGTTATCGGCCAGTCCCACTCGCTTGAGGCCGTTGCACAAGCTATTCAAACCTCACGCGCAGGCCTTACGGACCCTCGCAAGCCTATGGGCGTGTTTTTATTCTGTGGCACCAGTGGTGTCGGTAAAACGGAAACAGCCCTGGCATTGGCCGATGAGTTATTTGGCGGCGAGCAAAATATCACCACGATTAATATGTCGGAGTTTAAAGAAGAGCATAAGGTCTCTATGCTGCTGGGCTCGCCTCCAGGCTATGTTGGCTTTGGCGAGGGCGGCGTATTAACCGAGGCCGCTCGACGCAAGCCATACTCTGTTATTTTGCTGGATGAAATGGAAAAAGCGCACCCGGGTGTGCAGGATATTTTCTACAGCCTGTTTGATAAGGGTACGATTAAAGACGGTGAAGGCCGCGACATCGACTTTAAAAACACCCTGATTATTATGACCTCGAATGCAGGCGAGGATGCAATTCGCGCAATCTTCGAGCAAGTCGAGGAGAAACCTGAACCCGAGGTATTGCTCGATAATATTCGCCCTCACTTATTGCGCCACTTTAAACCCGCCTTTTTGGGCCGCACAAACGTGATTGCTTATTACCCGCTCGACGATGATAACCTCATTAAGATTTGTGCTATCAATATGCGCCGCATCGAAAAACGCGTTAAGGAGCACTACGGGGCAACCTTTAGTTACGACGACGATGTACTCGTCAACATCGTCGCGCGCTGCCAAGAAGCCGACACCGGCGCACGCAATATCGAAGGGATTTTAAATAAAACCTTGCTGCCCGCATTGGCCAGCCAGTGCTTAAGCCGCATGGCCGAAGAACAACCCGTCAGCGCTATTCATGTGGGCGCAACAGAGGACGGCGACTTTACCTACACCATTAGCTAGTTATTGCCCTGAAACGCCATTCGTGGCGTTTTTAACAAACATAAAAAAAGCCGGCAATTGCCGGCTTTTTTTATGTTTGGGCTTGCCATCTTAGCTAGCGCGACGACCGCCAAAACGCTTCTTGAAGCGATCAATACGGCCACCGGTATCGGCAGTTTTTTGCTTGCCCGTGTAAAAAGGGTGACACTCGGAACATACATCAAGAGTTAATTCTTTGGCGTAAGTTGAACGCGTTTCAATCACGTTGCCACAGCTACAAGTGGCTTTCATGGCGCCGTATTTTGGTTGGATATCTGCTTGCATGGTAATGCCTCTTAAATAAATGTGCCGCCACTCAGTCGACCTTTAAACCTACGAGGTTTACGCTGAGCACCGCACAATGAGTGAAATGGGCGGAAAAATGAGCGCGCATACTACCAGAAAGACCAGCTTGCGCAAAGCAAATTTGTACACAATATCGCCATACAGACAGCCAATATAGCAACTTGGGCAATCGCTGGGCGCCTATACCCGCACCGCAAGTACAACACCGCACCCATGTTGATTCTGCCTCCCAGATTCCAGATTCTGGCAAGCGGCAAACGACAATGAATGGTCAGCTGTGGGGAGGAATGTCATACTTGCGGCCAATGAGTGCCTATCCAAAAACCTAAGCATTTGATTTTTCGATAATAAAAATCGTACTTTAAAATTCGACTCCGCGCAGTGCCACCGATCGCACTGTTGGATGAAACCACTGAGCCCGCATCCTTATCGCCTTATGATCGTGTTAACCCTAGCACTGCCCACACCGCTGTACCGTCACTTCGAATACCTCGCTCCTGTCGATTTCGATACCGCGCAAGCCGATACCCTGGCGCCAGGCGTGCGTATTGAGGTCCCCTTCGGCCGCCAAACGCTGGTGGGTATTTTGCTCGCCATAAGCGACACGGCAAGTTACCCGCTTGAAAAGCTCAAAGCCGCTCATCGCATCTTAGACATCAAGCCCATCATTTGCGGCGACGTTTTAGCGCTTTGCCAGTTTGCTGCTGATTATTACCACCACCCCTTGGGCGAGGTTATGATGGGCGCGTTACCACAAAAACTACGCGATGCCGAAGGCGCTCTACCGGAGGTGACATACTGGCAATTGACCACCAAGGGCCAGGGATTAAATGCGCAAAACTTTAAGCGTAGCCCCAAACAGCAAATCGCATGGCAAGCACTACTAGAACACGGGCCACTGGCTGAAACATCGCTCACCGCACACCAAGTCGACAAACCCGCGCTCAAACAGCTGCTAAAAAAACAATTAGCCGAGGCTTACTCGGCGGCGCCAGCACCCGAGACAGTAACAACCCAAGCGCAACAAGTATTAAAAGAAACACCGCGCAACCTTAACGACGAGCAGCGCGCTGCCTTAGCCGCGATTCGCTTTCACAAGTTTGCCTGCTATTTACTCGAAGGCACGACCGGTAGCGGTAAAACAGAAGTGTACTTACAAGCCATTGCGCGCGTTTTACAGGCCGGCCAGCAAGCACTGGTGCTAGTGCCCGAAATCGGCCTCACCCCACAGACGGTTGCACGTTTTGAGGCGCGCTTTGCCGTACCGGTTACCCAGCTCCACTCAAACGTCGCCAAAGGCGCGCGCCTTGAGAACTGGCACGCGGGGCTGACCGGCCAAGCGCGTATCGTAATTGGTACGCGTTTGGCGGTATTCGCGCCACTGCCCGAACTAGGCATCATTATTGTCGATGAGGAACACGACTTATCGTTTAAACAGCAAGAAGGCTTGCGCTACTCGGCGCGCGACTTGGCGATTGTACGCGCACAAAAAAACAATATCCCACTGCTATTAGGCTCCGCCACACCGTCGCTTGAATCGCTCAACAACGCCCTGCAACGGCGTTTTCAGCACTTGCGCTTAACACAGCGCGCGGGCAATGCCGCAGCGCCACAACTGCAATTGCTCGACATGCGAACGCAAACACAGCATGCCGGCATCGCACAGGCCAGCCTCGACGCCATCGCCGCCACCCTAGAGCGCGGCGAGCAAGCATTGGTGTTTATTAACCGTCGCGGTTTTGCCCCGTCTTTAATATGCCGAAGCTGCGGGTGGTCTGCGGCGTGTCAAAATTGCGATGCGCGCATGACGCTGCACAATAGCCCGCGCAAACTGCACTGCCACCACTGCGGCGCCATGGCTTTCCCGCCCAACCAGTGCCCCAGCTGCATGAACCCCGCCCTTACCGCGCTGGGACAAGGCACCGAGCGCGCCGAAGAAAGCTTGCAGGCGGCTTTTGCGCAGCACAATGTCATTCGAGTCGACCAAGACTCCATGCAGCGCAAAAACGCCATGGCCGACTTAACGACACAATTGCTCGACGGCAAACCGTGTTTGCTAGTGGGCACTCAAATGCTCGCCAAAGGGCATCACTTCCCCAATGTGACACTGGTTGTCATTGTTGATACTGACCAAGGCTTATTAAGCGGTGACTTTCGCGGTACCGAGCGCATGGGTCAGCAAATCGTGCAGGTCGCAGGCCGTGCCGGGCGTGCCGAAAAACCGGGCACGGTAATTATTCAAAGCTACAGGCCCGACCACCCCCTGCTCACTCAGTTAGTCACCGAAAACTACCACAACTTTGCCAAGAATTTGCTCGACGAACGCGCCACGAGCCGCATGCCACCATTTTGTTTTATGGCCCTTATGCGCGCCGAATCTAAGCGCGCCGACAACGCTAAAGCGCTGCTGACAAAGGCAGCGCAAATTGCTCGGCGCCTGCAGCCGCCCAGTCCTGAATGCAGTTATTTAGGCCCGATTCCAGCCTTTATGGAACGCCGCAACGACCGCTTTCGCTACCAGCTGCAACTCCAGTTTACCAGCCGACAAGTCAGAGGCCAGCTGCTGGCGCAATTAGCCCACGAAATCGACCAAGACGCCTTGAGCAAACGCGTGCGATGGTCCATTGATGTCGATCCACAAGATATGAGCTAGCGGGCTGCACCGCGAAAACAAACCGTGTGAACGGGGCGCTGATAAATCACCGTCTAGCGCTTAAATTCGCCTTAAGTTAATGACATCGACGAGGATGCACACAACAGTACAATAACGCTCAACAGCTTGCCGACAACGCTTGACCAAACCGAGCCCCCTGCCCACAATGCCGCGCTTTTTAACTTAAATACCGCCGTAGAAAGTCATAATGATGCCCACTCCCTTGGCTAACATGGCGCATCGTGAACACGCGAGGTCACTTTGCGGCTGAAGAGTGGCGTCACTTGTAGCGAGCGCAAGATGCGTCAACGAGGGGCGTAGACTTCAACGGCAGTTTTTAAGTTTTTGGGTTGGTTAACGACTGGACGAGCGTTTTATGATTGCGGGTTTTGACTATGGTACATCCAACTGCGCTCTGGGCGTTTATCACAATGGCGAGGCGCAGCGCATCAGGCTCGAGCAACAAAGCCCTTATTTGCCGTCATTAGTTTACGCGGAATGCCGCGAGGCGATTGTCGAGTACGTAGCCAGCCGAATACCTCAAAGCACGGCCAAACACGATTTTCTTGCGCAACGGGCACCTCAATTGCGAGCCGCCGCGAGCTTTCGCCAACAACAAGGCATTGCTCCTAGCGAAGCGCTGGTCAGTTTTGGATCGGCCGCGATGGCCGAATATCAGCTCGCACCCGACGAAGGCTTTTTCGCCAAGTCGCCAAAATCTTTTTTAGGCGCCAGCGGCTTAAACCCGAGCCACCTCGCTTTTTTCGAGGACATCGTCACCGCCATGATGATGGAAGTGAACAAAAAAACGGCGCAGCAAACCGAGCAAGCGATTAGCCACGTGGTCATAGGCCGCCCGGTCAATTTTGCTAGCTTGAATACCCGCGAAGGCAACCGCCAAGCCATCGAAATATTAACCCGAGCAGCCCAACGATGTGGCTACCAGCATATTGAGTTTTTATACGAACCCCTAGCGGCTGGACTGGCCTTCGAGCAATCGCTCACCAAAGACCAGCTGGTTTTAGTGCTGGATATAGGTGGCGGCACATCAGATTGCTCGATGATGCATATGGGCCCCAGCTTCAAACACAAAGCCGAGCGCGGCGATGACTTTCTAGCCCACTGCGGCATTCGCACCGGCGGCAACGATTTAGATATCGCCTTGGCAGCCAAAGCATTTATGCCGCTAATGGGTATGCAGTCGCACACCAAAGATGGCCTACCACTACCGGCAACGCTATTTTGGAATGCAGTGCGAATTAACGATGTTAACGCCCAGGCGCAGTTTTACAGCCCCGAAAACCTGCGCAACGCGAGGTCAATGGCAGCGCAGGTTACCGAGCCACACCTATTCCAACGCTACTTGCATATGCTGGAGCACAAAAAGAATTTTTCGGTGATTAAAACGAGCGAGCAAAGCAAAATTGCGCTTTCCAGTGACATCACCTGCGTTGCCGACTTGGGCAATATAGAAGACGGGCTTGAACTCACACTGCCCAGAGCGCTACTAAGCGACGCTATCGCTCAGCCGTTGCAGCAAATTGAGCAGCTGGTCAGCCAAGCCATCGCCCAAGCCAACGCCAAGCCCGATATCGTTTTTATAACGGGCGGATCGGGGCAGTCGCCCATTATTCGCGACGCCATGCAACACTTACTCGGCGATATTAAGATGGTCGATGGCGATCACTTCGGCAGTGTTGTTTCGGGCTTAACCCAGTGGGCGGGAACCATTTTTCGTTAATGAGTTTTCTTTTCGTTAGTGAGTTTTCGCTCTAAAACAGCAGCTACTTCGGATTGTACACACGCTCAAAACCGCTTTCGCTAAAACCGTTTAGCCGGCGGCCATCCACTAAAATCAGTGGCACGCCTCGACCGCCCAGCGCCTTGTGTCGAGCGTTGGCGGCCGCATCCGCTTCGATATCGTACTCTATGTAGGCAATGCCTTTTTGGGCCATATAACGGCGTGCTTTTTTACAATACCCACACCATTTTGTCGCGTACATTTCAACGGTTTTGGCAACAGGCTGACCCTCTGGCGCAGCGGCGTCAACCGGCTCAAAGGTGTTAACTTTCGTTTCAATTTTTGTCACTGTACCGCCAGCTTTGGCCACCGCGGTATCATTCGGCCTATCGGTATAGTGGACTTTGCCGTTAGCGTCGGTCCACTGGTAAATATCGGCCTGCGCCA
>DATBNJ010000218.1:0-4336 GCA_036554385.1 Marinagarivorans sp.
GAAGATTTAAACGAGGTGCACATACTGACCTATACCTTGGAAAACGCATTGGAAAAACTTGGTAGCGAACGGGAGCAATTAGCTGAGCTGTTAGAACAAGTTCACAAAGCCTCGGAAGGTGCCGACAGTGATACCGTAAAAACCAGCGGCCGAGCTTATTTACAAGGCTCCGCCCCTTTGCAGCGCTAATGGTTATTAGGCCGCTAATGTTTTAGGTTTCCTGCAGAGACAATCTCGGTCTGAATCAATGAACGCTAAAACTTTGAACAGCAAGAATAATTGAATACGTGATCACACAGAAGTAATATGCAATGACTTAAGGGCCTCTAAAAATGCACTTTTTCCGCGATAGCGGCGTCACCGGCTTTTGCTCCTCGACATTGTGCTCCTGCAATGTCTACTAAAGGGCTTCCTGCCCCGATGCATTTATTTCCATATACTGATGCACTGCCCTAATAATCTACGACAACTCGTTAAGCCTATTCGTCGGAGATAAGATCAAAGCCACCGAAGATCAAGCGTTTACCATCAAATGGCATTGGGCCTTGATCGGGGTGCATGCGAGGGTCGTTCATCGATGCCTCCCAGCCCGCGTTACGCGCCTCTTTTGACGGCCAGATAATCCAGGAGAAAACAACGGTTTCATCGTCTTTCTTTTTAACGGCCATAGGGAATGACGTGATTTCACCGTCGGGCACATCGTCGCCCCAGGTATCGACCACTTTCAGCGCACCGTTTTGTTTAAAAACGGCTGCCATACTTTTAGCGTGCTGGAGAAATTCATCTTTGTTTTGGTTGGGCACAGCGGCCACAAAACCATCGACATACGCCATAACAATCCCCTATTTTTGCGACAGTAGTTTTATAAAGTTTAGTATTAACAGTATTAAAGCCCAGCACAAAAGATTTAGAACGGTTAGTCAGCACAAAAATTCGCCCTGTTGCTTAACCACTCGCTCTAGCGCTAGCACAGCCTTCACACAGGCACTGTAATTCTAACTGGGAGTTCAACAGCTTATAACCCGCCCCCTGCACTTGCTCGCCCAGCTCATCAATAATGCGCCGTGAAATGGCAATTTCTTTTACCGACTGGCACTGATTGCAAATGAGGAACTGGGGCACCGCATGCGCATGATCGCAAGCAATATGCGAGCAGGCAACATATTTATTGGCAGAACTTAGCTTGTGAACTAACTGCTCCGACTCTAAAAAATCCAAAATCCGGTAAACGGACATCGCCGGCATAGTCGCCTCTGCGCCTTTATTGTATAAATCGGCAACTTCGTATGCCGAAAGCGGCGAATTAGATAACAACAGTAACTCGAGAATGCGCTTGCGCTTGTCGGTGAGGCGACCGCCGGAATGTGCACACAAGGCATGCGCTTTTTCCATGGTTTTGCTCAGTTGCTGCTTATTCACGTGGCGCTCTCCAATCGTTAGGCTCGGCAGTTATTCGTTGGGCTACCAGAAGCCCTATGCAATGCGGGCACAGCGAGCCATAACGGCCTATTTTTTAATAGTGGTTTATCTGTATGGCCATTTTGGCTAAATCTTCCCCGCAATGATACAACAGATCATTGCTTAAATCCCTTGCTCGTCGCCTAGCGCCCGCAAATACGCCCGCTTGAACTGACCGCTATCAAAGCCCCGCAAAAGCTGGTTGTCGATAACAATCACCGGCACACCACCACCGCCCAACTGCTCGAATGCCTGCGCCGCGGCCGGGTCTTTTTCGATATCGCGCTCGATAAAGGCGACAGCTTTATTGTTAAAGTAGGTGCGCGCGGCTCGGCAGTAACTGCACCAGCTCGTGCTATACAGGGTAACCGCCGGCAGTTCGCCATTCACCCGCTTGGGGTGATCCGCCGCCACTAGCGGCGCACTAGCACGTGAAAGCCCCTGCTGAACAAACACCGCCACCACAACTGCCAAAACTAAAAACACCCCAATGGGTAATAACCGACGCATCGCAAACCTCTCGTTAAAACACACCTAAGCGCCGCCAGCGGTTAAGCCGACAACACATGATTACTCGTTACCTCGGCTATCAACTTGCCGTCGGTATCGCTGACGCAAGTGCGCACCAGCCAATTGGGAAACCCGTTTAAACCGAATATTCCCTTGAAACTCCATGTTGTTACCCTTTGGCTCGATGAATAAAAGGCATTTTACCCGCGCTTAGCCCCGCACCCTGCGCCTTTAATAAAGCCATATGCGATCTAATGGCAAGCGTTGGCGAAGCCGGCACTCTCGCACAAGCAAGCGACCTTAGGGTAAAAACCTTGGCACAAGTTCCCACCCACGAATATAGGTAGCACTGGCGTGCTATTAGCGTTGTTACAACGCAGTTGGCAGCGCATAGACAGATTATTTACTGCCCTTGCGAGCCAACCCCATGCCTTGCAGGTGCCAGCCTATCCCGTCGATAAATCGTGTTGTAAAACCAAGGCAAATACCCGCGCATGGCGCGATGACATTTGAAGCCTTCGCACATAGTTAGGCTAAAGATAAGCGTTAGGGCGGGCTATTTGTCCGCGCGCCACCTCGAACAGCCACCCTTTCGAGGCAGCTAGCCAATATATAAAGAACGACTTAATCACACGGTAATAGTAATGATTTGCATTTAGGTTCGTATATGTTTAAAGTCTGCGCTATTCGACGATATCTTTAAATCGAAGCCACCCACCACTTAACCCGTAAGAACGATATGCCATGATGCCCTTTAACGCTTGTAGCTTGTCAAATTATCCACGCAATCCATCACTGCCTATATCAATGCGCCTTGGTGCCAAACTCCTTTGGCTAGGCGCATTACTTGTTAGCCTTTGTACCAGCCCTGCCTTGGCCACCGAGCGGCTTATCACGGCGGGCGGCACACTTACTGATATCGTGTTTGCTCTGGGCGAAGAAAATCGTTTGCTAGCGATCGACGATACCAGCACATCCCCAGATGCGGCGGCACAGCTCCCTAAAATTGGTTATTTCAGAAGCTTGTCGACCGAAGGTGTTCTCAAGTTTGAACCGGATACATTTTGGGGAATTGCGGGTACGGGTAGTGACAAAACACTGCAACAGCTAAAAGCAATCGGCGTTGAAGTAGAGATTTTTCCCAGGCCGCAAAGCGTGGAAGAGTTTTTTTCATTGCTTACCGATATTGGCGCGCGACTGGGCAAAAGTCGCTCGGCGGAACAGCTTATCGACGCACTGCGCCGGGATATCGGCCAACCAAAACCGCAAGGACCCTTAAGCGCATTATTTGTACTGCAGGCATCAGAGCGCGGCATTGTGGCGGCGGGAACAAACACAGTACCCGCGGTGCTTATGAACTATAACGGGCTGGTCAATATTGCGAGCCACGAGGGCTTTAAGCCACTTAGTATCGAGCATATTGCACTCAACCCGCCCGATTTTATCGTTGCTCCCGCTCATACCGTAGCGACAGCCGGAGGGGCCGAGGCATTTTGCAATAACCCTCAAATGCGCCTTGTACCCGCGGCTAACAGCTGCACACTACTGGTGATGGATGCTCTGCTTACGCTCGGCATGACTACACAACTGCCCAAGGCGATTAACGAATTGGGTGACTTTGCCAGCCAGCTCGTTGCGCCTCCTAACGCAACCGCTCACGACGGTGGTAGTGACTAATGAGCACTTTTGCCGTCACCGGTGGGCATCGTCACACCGCCCCCAAAAGCGGAAATACTATGCACAAGTGGGTTATCAGCGGCGGCATCGCCCTGCTGATTATCAGCGCATTTTTGGCGCTCGCTTCGGGCCCTGTACTCAGTGACTGGCGGCTCGCGTTTGCTTGGTGGTGGCCTAGCACTTTTGACGGTATCAGCGATTTACATTTGCGCATCGTTTTCGAAATTCGCATACCGCGCTTTATGTTGGGCGCCTTAGTGGGCTGTGTTTTGGCCCAGGCCGGTACAGCAATGCAAACCCTCTGCCGCAACCCGTTGGCCGATCCAGGCTTAATTGGTGTTTCTTCCGGGGCTGCCGTCGCTGCACTCGCCGTTATTGCTCTGGGTGGGCAAATTGGCTTAAGCGGTGCCGGCTGGGTCACCGCCGCTGCATTCGCCGGCGCCTTAACGGCAACTTGGCTGGTTTACGTTATCGCCAGTGGCAACAATGGCACACAAGTGGCCACGTTGCTGTTGGCCGGTGTTGCCATTAATGCTTTGGCGGGCGCTTTGATCGGCCTGCTAAGCTACCACGCCGATGATGATGCGCTAAGGTTGATGACCTTCTGGCAAATGGGCTCTTTAGCGGGCGCGAGCTGGCCGCAGTTATGGGTTGGCTGCGCTTGTTTGTTGTTTGCCTGCCTTATGCTATC
>DATBNJ010000244.1:0-7334 GCA_036554385.1 Marinagarivorans sp.
CCTTGGGCGTTATCGCTACGCAGCTTGGGCAGCCATGCTTTTAGGTGCTTGGCATTAACTGCCATGACACCTGTATTCACTTCGTTGATAAGGCGCTGCGTGCCACTGGCATCTTTGTGCTCGACAATTTCCGTGACTGCACCTTTATTACGCACAATTCTGCCATAACCAGTAGGGTCTTTTAGGTCAACGGTAAGTAAGCCCATGCTATCGTCCGATACAAGAGCACTTAAGGATTCTAAGGTTCTCGATTGTATGAGGGGCACATCACCATAAAGAATCAATACCACGCTGTCGTCGGCAAGATGCTCCAACACCTGTGCAACGGCGTGCCCAGTGCCCAATTGTTGGGCCTGCACAACGCTGTGGATATCTTTTTGGTTAAAGTGTTGATTAACGATTTCTGCACCGTGGCCGACCACTAAATGTATCGTTTGAGGCTTTAAAAAGCGGGCTTTTTCGACAACGTGCTCTAAAAAAGGTTTGCCCGCCAATCTGTGCATAACTTTGGGGACAGCTGACTTCATACGCGAGCCTTTACCGGCTGCCAATACCACTACTTCTAACATTGCGAATCCTTGATAACCAAGCCAATGGGCTTACTAAATGTACATAAAAAAAGGCAGCCGAAGCTACCCTTTATTTATATAACTAGATTGACCTGAACCGCTACTTTCCGGTTTTCTTGCGTATTGCCTGAAGCGTGCGAAGCTGTGCTGCGGCTTCTGCCAACTGAATGGCAGCTCGAGAGTAGTTGATCTCACTATTCTGATTGCTCAACGCTTGCTCGGCGTGCTTTTTGGCTTCTAGCGCTTTGGCTTCATCCATATCGCCGGCGCGCAAAGCGGTATCGGCTAATACGGTGACGGCATGTGGCTGTACTTCGAGAAAGCCACTGTTGATGTAATAGATTTCCTCAACGCCATCTTGCTTTTTAACGCGGATAGGGCCAGGTTTAAGCGACGTAAGATAAGGGGCGTGGCCGTAGCATATACCCACCTCTCCCTCGGAGGCACTTGCAACAAGCAGCTCAACGAGGCCGCTGAAGAGTGAATCTTCAGCGCTTACAATGTCGCAATGAAATGTCATTGCCATTATTACTCCCCTAAACGTGGACTAAAAACCTTTTGCTGATGTAAGTATGGACTTACTTCAGCTTTTTGGCTTTCTCTGCGGCTTCGTCAATGGTACCGACCATGTAGAAAGCCTGCTCAGGAAGATCATCGTAATCACCGGCTAACAAGCCTTTAAAGCCTGCGATGGTGTCTTTCAATGAAACATATTTACCGGGTGCGCCGGTGAATACTTCCGCAACGTGGAAAGGCTGAGACAAGAAGCGCTCAATTTTACGCGCTCGAGTTACCGTCAGTTTGTCTTCTTCTGACAGTTCGTCCATACCTAAAATCGCGATAATGTCTTTCAGCTCTTTGTAGCGCTGAAGAACCGTTTGCACACCGCGAGCTACGTCGTAGTGGTCTTGACCAATAATCAGTGGGTCAAGCTGACGAGACGATGAATCCAGAGGATCGATCGCAGGGTAGATGCCTTTGGCGGCGATATCACGGCTCAATACAACCGTTGAATCCAAGTGAGCAAAGGTGGTGGCTGGCGATGGGTCCGTCAAGTCATCCGCAGGTACATATACGGCTTGAATAGAGGTAATAGAGCCCGTTTTAGTCGAGGTAATACGCTCTTGAAGAACACCCATTTCTTCTGCCAGCGTGGGCTGGTAACCCACCGCTGATGGCATACGACCCAGAAGTGCGGACACCTCGGTCCCCGCTAGGGTATAACGATAGATGTTATCGACGAACAACAGTACGTCTTTACCTTCGTCGCGGAATTTTTCAGCCATGGTCAAGCCCGTCAAAGCAACGCGCAAGCGGTTACCGGGTGGCTCGTTCATTTGGCCGTAAACCATCGCAACTTTAGATTTGCTAAAGTCTTCTACGTTAACAACGCCGGCTTCCTGCATTTCGTGGTAAAAATCGTTACCTTCACGAGTACGCTCACCAACACCCGCGAATACAGACAAACCAGAGTGTGCTGTCGCGATATTGTTAATCAATTCCATCATGTTAACGGTTTTACCCACACCGGCACCACCGAACAGACCAACCTTACCACCCTTGGCAAAAGGACAAACCAAGTCGATCACTTTGATGCCCGTTTCGAGCAAGTCGGTGCTTGCCGACAGTTCATCATAGGCGGGGGCTTTACGGTGAATAGAGGCACGCTCTTTTTCGCCGATGGGGCCACACTCATCGATGGGTTTACCCAAAACATCCATAATGCGACCTAAGGTTTCGACACCGACGGGCACATTGATGGGGGCATTGGTATTATCGACCAACAAACCACGACTTAAACCTTCTGAAGAGCCCATCGCAATCGCTCGAATAACACCGTCGCCCAATTGCTGCTGAACTTCCAAGGTTAAACCTTTGTCGGTCACGGTTAATGCATCGTAAACCTTTGGTACGGCGTTACGTGGAAATTCCACGTCAATCACCGCGCCGATAATCTGCACGATCTTTCCGCTACTCATTTGAGGTTCCTCTAAAATAAATTTTTTTAAACGTTAAACACGCGCGCAAGCGGCCTATACCGCTGCGGCACCGCTCACAATTTCAGAAAGCTCTTGTGTAATCGCCGCTTGACGGGCTTTGTTATACACAAGTTTCAGATCATCAATCAGGTTACCTGCGTTGTCGGTTGCCGCTTTCATGGCAACCATACGGGCCGCTTGTTCGCAGGCGCAGTTTTCTACCACGGTTTGATAAATTTGACTTTCGATATAACGAACGAGGAGACCATCTAGCAATACCTGAGCATTAGGTTCGTATAGGTAATCCCACGAGTGTTTCAATTTACTATCATCTCCTGGTTCAAGCGGTAATAACTGCTCGACCGAAGGCGCTTGTGTCATTGTGTTTACAAATTCGTTACCCACCAAATACAACTTATCGATTTTGCCTGCGCTAAACGCATCGAGCATCACTTTAATGCTACCAATAAGTTTTTCTAAGCTGGGGTCTTCGCCAATATCACGCACAGAGGCAACCACGTTACCGCCTACGCTCTTAAAGAACGCTGCCGCTTTAGCGCCAATCAAGCAAAAATCTGATTGCACGCCTTGTTCTGCCCACGATCGACTGTTGGCAACGGCTTTTTTAAAGACGTTAATGTTTAAACCACCACACAAGCCGCGATCACTGGACACGACGATATAGCCCACACGCTTTACTTCGCGCTCGGTGAGGTATATGTGCTTGTATTCAGAATTCGCATTGGCGATGTGACCAACCACACTGCGCATACGTTGTGCGTAAGGCTTGCCTTTTGCCATGCGGTCTTGTGCTTTACGCATCTTGCTCGCCGCCACCATTTGCATGGCGTTGGTGATTTTTTGCGTATTGGTAATACTCCCAATCTGGGTACGTATCTCTTTTCCGCTAGCCATATTAATTCTCGCAATTTGAGAGGAGGGTAGATACCTTCCTCTCTAGACCATTACCAAGTCTGCGTTGCTTTAAAGGTTTCTATGCCTTTCTTTAAGCCTTGCTCAATCTCATCGTTGTAGTTGCCGGTGCTGTTGATGGTATTCATCAGCTCGGCACATTCTGAGTTAAAATAAGCTAGCACTGCAGATTCGAAGTCACCTATCTTTTCGACACTAACGTCTTTCAAATAACCTTCGTTAGCGGCGTAAAGAACGACAGCCATTTCACCGATAGATTGCGGTGAATACTGCTTTTGTTTCATCAATTCGGTAACGCGTTGACCGTGTTCCAATTGTGATTTTGTGGCTTCGTCGAGATCAGACGCAAACTGCGAGAAGGCGGCCAATTCGCGGTATTGCGCTAGCGCGGTACGAATACCACCGGATAGCTTTTTAACCACTTTGGTTTGTGCCGCGCCACCTACACGAGATACCGATATACCGGCGTTCATCGCTGGGCGAATACCCGCGTTGAACAGGTTAGTCTCGAGGAAGATCTGACCATCGGTAATCGAAATAACGTTGGTCGGTACGAACGCCGAAACGTCCCCCGCTTGCGTTTCGATAATCGGCAATGCTGTTAAAGAGCCAGTTTTACCTTTTACTTCGCCTTTGGTTAGCTGCTCGACGTAGTTCGCGTTAACACGTGAAGCGCGCTCAAGTAAACGTGAATGCAAGTAGAACACATCACCAGGGTAAGCTTCGCGGCCTGGTGGGCGCTTTAACAACAATGAGATTTGACGGTAAGCCCAAGCTTGTTTGGTCAAATCATCATAAATAATCAATGCATCTTCACCGCGGTCACGGAAGTATTCACCCATGGTACAACCGGCAAACGGCGCTAGAAACTGCATCGCTGCTGGGTCAGAAGCCGTTGCGGCAACGACAATGGTGTGACCCATAGCGCCGTGCTCTTCTAACTTACGTACAACAGCCGCAACTGAAGACGCTTTTTGGCCAATCGCCACATAGATACATTTAATGCCCGTACCTTTTTGGTTGATGATGGCATCAACCGCAACGGCCGTTTTACCGGTTTGGCGGTCACCAATAATCAATTCGCGCTGGCCACGACCCACGGGAACCATGGCATCAATGGCTTTAAGGCCAAGCTGCACAGGCTGATCAACCGATTGACGCGCAATAACACCGGGCGCGATTTTTTCGATGGCGTCGGTTTTTTTGCTATTAATGGGGCCTTTGCCATCGATAGGGTTACCGAGTGCATCGACCACGCGGCCAAGTAACTCTTCACCCACCGGCACTTCGAGAATTCGGCCAGTACACTTACAGGTTTGGCCTTCGGCTACGCCTTTGTAATCCCCAAGAACAACAGCACCAACGCTGTCTTGCTCAAGGTTTAAGGCAATACCAAAAACACCGCCTTCAAATTCGATCATCTCGCCGTACATAGCGTCGGCTAGACCGTGAATGCGGATAATACCGTCCGTCACGGAGACAATAGTGCCTTCGTTTTGAGCGGTGATTGCAACGTCTAAATTATCGATACGCTGCTTAATAATGTCACTGATTTCAGAAGGATTCAGCTGCTGCATGCTCTAATTCCTCAGTCCTAGTACATCGGTACAGGAGTTCAGGTTATGAGTTCATGGCTTCAGCCAATTTAGCCAAACGGCCTTTGACTGAACCATCGATTACGGTATCACCCGCGCGAATTATGGCGCCGCCTATTAAGCTCTTGTCGATAATGCTATCAAGAGTTACGACACGATCGAGCCTTGTCGTTAAAGCCGTAACCAGCTTCGATTTTTCATCAGCGCTGAGTTCGAACGCTGTAGAAACTTCGACGTGGACGGCTTTTTCAAGCTGCGATTTGAGGTCGGTGAATAGGGTTTGGATAAATGGCAATAAAGCCAAGCGCTTGTTTTCCGCGAGGACACTAACAAATTGTTTGAACTTGTCGCTAAGCTCGCTACCGCAGACATCGGCAAACGCAGCGCTTTTTTGCGCTGCGTTTAAACCGGGGGCTGCCAGCAGTTGCTTAACCTTGGGCTCGCCTGCAACGGCCGCTGCAATCGCTAATGCTTGAGCCCACTCGTCGAGTTGGCTGTCGGCACGCGCAGATTCAAAAGCAGCGCGCGCATAAGGTCGTGCGAGCGTGGTCAATTCTGCCATAACAGTCTCCGCTTATAGCTCTGCGGCTAGTTTGTCGAGCATGGCGCCGTGTGTACTAGCGTCTACGCTGCTACCGAGAATTTTCTCGGCACCGGCAATCGCTAACACAGAGACTTTGCCGCGAAGCTCTTCGCGCGCTTGGCTCACTTCACGATCAACTTCAGCAGTGGCTGCTGTTTTGATTCGCTCGGCTTCCACTTGCGCTTGAGCTTTAGCGTCTTCAACGATTTGGCTGGCACGCTTATTCGCTTGCTCAACGATCGCTGCGGCTTGCTCCTTCGCTTCGCGAAGTTGCTTACCGGCCTGCTCTTTTGCTAATTCTAAGTCTTTGTCGGCTCTCTCGGCGTTCTCTAACCCCTTCGCGATGCGCTGTTCACGTGTTTGCATTATGCCCAGAAGTGCAGGCCATACGGCTTTCATACAAAAAAGTATAAAAAACAAAAAGGTTATAGATTGACCGATTAGCGTTAGGTTGATATTCACACCAACACCTCTTGCGTTGAATTGTTGAAACAGTCAGTTTTTACCAACAATTATGCGACCATACCGGGCGCTACAACGAAGATTAAATACATCGCAATACCAACGCCAATCATTGGTATGGCGTCTAAAAGACCCGCCATAATAAACATTTTTGTTTGTAGTTGCGGGCCTTGCTCCGGCTGGCGCGCTGAACTTTCCAGCAATTTTCCACCCAATAACGCAAAACCAATGCCCGTACTAAGGGCTGCCATAGCAATCAAGAAGGCGGCTGCGAAATAAACTAATGAAGCTGACATAATTAAATCTCCAAGGAAGTTAAAAAATAAAAATTAAAAAGGAAGATTAAAGAACCTAGCGCAATAGGTGCGCTAGGCAATAAAACTTAGTGCTCTTCGTGGGTATCGTGTGCCATCGCCATGTATACGATAGACAGAACCATGAAAACAAACGCTTGAATGCTGATAACCAAAATGTGTAAAACCGCCCAACCCCACTGTAATACGCCTGCAAATAGGCCTAACAATACGCCGGCACCATACATAATCGCGATAAGAATAAAGATCATTTCACCAGCGTACATGTTGCCAAACAAACGCAAGCCCAGTGAAACCGGCTTAGAAACAAGAGCAATGGTTTCAAGTACCAAGTTGGCAGGAATAAGGAAGATGTCGATATAAATCTTGCCAGACGAAAACGGGTGCATTGTTAGCTCCTTAACAAAGCCAAGCGCACCTTTCTCCCGAATAGAGAAGAAGATCATTAGCCCAAATACTGTAAACGCCATGCCCAAGGTTGCATTGGGGTCGGTGGTGGGAACGACTTTAAAGAATAAATGGTCATTACCCGATATTTTCGCGGCTGCCACTGGCAACCAGTCAACAGGCACCAAGTCCATCAGGTTCATTAAGAAAACCCAGACGAATATAGTCAGGCCCATAGGCGCCACAAGCTTGTTTTTGTGGTGAAAAATGCCTTTAACCGTGTTGTCTACAAACTCCACAAGCAGCTCAACAAAGCTTTGCATGCCGGTTGGTTTGTCTGTGCTGGCATTCTTGGCAACACGCCAGAACAGCAAGCAAAACAGGGCGCCCAGCGCGATCCCCCAGCCTAAAGTGTCGAGGTGTAAACACCAAAAGCCCATGTCGGCAGCTTCCTGAGAGCTATGCGCAAGCGTCCACATATCTTCATTGACTGTAGATCCGTCAGAGCGCAC
>DATBNJ010000245.1:0-8773 GCA_036554385.1 Marinagarivorans sp.
TTAGTAATCGTCGAAACCGACCCATCAATTAAAGGGGCATCGGCCACGGCACGCACCAAGCCTGCCACGCTATCAACCGGTTTGATTATTCAAGTCCCCGAATATATCGCCAACGGCGAAACGGTTAAAGTCAACACAGCGGAGCACAAGTTTGTGAGTCGGGCTTAGAGGTTCCCCTGATGCCAACCAACAGATGACTGAGCTTCTATACTGAGTCGCCGTTTACAGTGTTTCGGAGATGGGCAAGCCAGAGGGTCGCCTATCTCCGCCGCAAACGTCTTTCAATTTGCCGACATGACAGAGCAGGAATTTCTTCCAGCTCTGTCAACGTGCCTACAGTTCTGGCATTGCACCAATTTTGTAGCGGGCTATAACGCTACTCCTGCTCCCCGCCCAATTCATCAAATTCATCGGTATCCCTCTTTTTTACAAAACGATGACTTTGGGAAAAACCACGTAATTCCGACGAGAGCTTTGTGATGCGTTTAACAATCGTAATATCAAAGTCGATAGACTTTTCGACCGCTTCAGTCAGCCGGCCCGCAGCGCTTTCGAGCACGTCGGCAACGCGCTCTAGGCTTGCTGAATCTGAAACTGAGTTGTCTTTTGGGCCGTTATCAATACGCAGGCCCTGCTCGCCAATTAGGCGGTCAAAAGCTCCGAATTGGCTCGCCAAGTGCTCCAAAGCGCTTGCCCAACTCGGTTTATGCTCTGGAGACTGAGAAGCACATACCGCTCGGTTTAGCTGCTCGATAGCCGCGGCAATATCGGCTAACGGTTGTTGCGGTGCGTTTTCCAATGCGATGCGCAATGTATCTGACGACAACTGCCCCTGCAGGGCTTGTAACTGCTGACCGATAGCGCGAAGCGGTTCTACCGCTGTAGATTCTTGCGAGAAAGCCGCGCCCACGTGATTAAGCGCGTCGGTGACTTCTGAGATTTTTAGTGCTATGCGCTGAGCCCCGTCGACATCGCTATCCGCATCTTTGTGTTTTAGGAAGTCCGCTTTAATGGCCGCCCAGCGAGCCGCTTGCTCGGACGTCATATTGCCGCGCAACTCTGCAAGCTTAAGTAAATTATCTTCCGAACCACTGGTCAGCAATTGCGACTCGCCTTGATAGTGATCGTCAATCATCGCCATCAATTCCTCGTCCGTCATAACCGCCGAGATTTTTTCTGCCATTTTATTCATGTTGCGGTAGCTACCTTGCAACTTAAACGGAGGCTCGACTCGGTACTTGTCATTTTGGGCGGCAGAGGCAATATACTGTTGGTTAATCTTTAAAATAACATCACGAACAACAAACATCTTTTTCAGAACGTCGCAAATTTCAGCAATTTCCGCCCCGCTATAGGTATGACTCAAATCGGTTGCCGCGATATTCTCACCCTGCGCTTTGGCGATTAACTTATAAACATCGTCTAAGGAACGCAGCGCCAGTGGCGCCAAAACGGCATTCGACGTCAAACTATTTTCGATATAGCTCATCGCAAACTGCTCGTCCATACCGCCCAAGATGTCCCCCAAGTTATAAATATCCGCTCGGTTAGCCAGCATATCTGGCACCTTAAAGGCCTCGCCAGACTCGGTATACGGATTACCCGCCATAACGACACAAAATTTTCTACCGCGCATATCATAGGTTTTTGTCTTGCCCTTCCAAACACCTTCAACACGTCGGGTACCGTCACAAAGGGATATAAACTTCTGCAAAAACTCGGGGTGAGTATGCTGAATATCATCTAAATAGAGCATGACATTATTGCCCATCTCTAGCGCCAAATTGAGCTTAATAAGCTCCTGCTTTGCAGTGGCATTGGGAGCGTGCTCAGGGTCGAGAGATAACACATTGTGACCTAGGGACGGACAATTAATTTTCATAAAAATTAAGCCTAGCCGGCTTGCCACATATTCCATCAACGTGGTTTTACCGTACCCAGGCGGCGAAATCATCATCAATAAACCCATCAAATCTGTTCGTTTGTTTTCACCCACTGTGCCCATCTGCTTCGCCAGGTTATCGCCAATAATGGGCAAATAGGATTCATTGATAAGGCGATTGCGCACAAAAGAGCTCAGTGGACGGGGTTTAAACTCTTCTAACCTGAGCTTTTCTCGCTCAGTGCTCATCAGCTCGGCGCGCATGGTCAAATAACGGTGGTAATTGGGCACAAAAACGTCGACATGATGCCGTAGCGTTTCAAGAAACTGGTTTAACGAAAATGGCAATGTTTGTTGCTGCAGCTTAGGGTGGTCGCCCAACAAACCATCAACCGCGACGTCCAAGTCAACGACAACATTGCGCCGCGGCACTTCGATGCTCGTCGCCATCTTATCAGTACACAGAATAACTGCGGCCTCATCGATGTAATTGCACATCGACTCAAGCGACTTATTGTTCACCATCGCTCTTAACCACGCCTGACTCAATGCATATGCCTCTGCAGGCTGCTCGCTCAAATGCCTAAGGTTGCTTTGGTAGCTATCCCAAACACTAATATCAAGCGCTGCGCGCAAGTGCTCAATAAGCTTCTCGGCGTACTGCGATACCGCAAACGCCAATGCGTCACGCGCTAATTCAGCAACGCAATACTCAGCGGCAACACGGCAGTCACTATTTGAATAAACCAACCTATATTGCTCAACAAAATTGGCCAAGGCAGTAGATATTTCGGCTTCTAATAATTGTGTCGCTTCTAAGCTGCCGAATAAGGTGCGCAATTTCGCCGCCGACTGAGCGCGAGACGCCCACACGTGCCATTGAAATTTTTGCTCGGCACCCAACTCGACAGACGCGAGCGGATCAGGTTGCGAGTAGCACCAAAACAATTGTGCCAATGCTCGAATCCTGGGCTCATATTTTAAGGTATCGGCTTTTCGCAGCGCCGGCACAACTTTTAACAAAATGCGCACCGCATCGTGGTCATGAACCCCTTTCTCGTAGGCCTCTTTATAGCGTGGCGCCGCAAAGTCTCGGACGAGCCGAGCTAGTGCATCGGCGTCTTTGACCGCTGCAGACAAAGCTTTATCGGAAAGATTTTGTTCATTATTTTTTGCCGCCTCAATAATAAGGTAGGCTAAGTACTCGGCTCGATAAACCCCTGGACTTTCTGACTCTAGGGATACTGTCCAGTAGGGTTTTAGGGCTTCAAGCTCGGCGTTACGCAGTGGCTCAAAAAAATCAGTACCACTGAGGTGAAGGTGTAAGGCATCGTTGCGTGGAATTATGGTTAAATCGAGATCTTGCTGATTGACGCTAAACTTGTGCCGTGGCCCAAGCTTAATAACCCGACCTCCCTCTTCGAAAATATCGGTCTTATCGCGTAGCGAGCGAACAGCCTGTTCTTTGATGGCTTTGTACTTTGCATCAATATCGTCTGCTTGAACAGCGGCATTCAATTCCCGCAAACGCATCACCATATCGCCTACTTTGGACACCAAAACATCGGATGCAAAGTAGGTATTCAGCTCATCCGCGTCGGTAAACTTGAGCGAGCGTTTCTCTATGCTACCGAGTATTCTACTGGCCGCATCGACGACCGCTCCGGCTTTACGCTGTTGTTCATCGAGCAATTTTTGCTTTTGCGCTTCAAAGGCCTCTTGGACCTCCTCACGTTTGGCCATAATATCTGCCAAAAACTCTTCAACTTCACTAAACTGGCTTTCAAACTCTTCAAGTTGCACCAATAAGCGTGCATGTTGCTCTTCGCACTTATCGGGCGTTGTTGATTGGCCTAGCGCATTATTAATAGTTTGAGAAAACAGCTTAAACTGCGCCGAAAATTGCGCGTGAGTTTCTTTTGAGCCAACATTTTTTTGTTTATTGTTAATGCGTGCCTTAGTTTGATTCAGCGTCGAATAGACTGTTGATATCTCATCTACAATTTGCGTGCGCACAGTGGCATCAGCAATATTCAAGGTCGTCATCAACTCAGAGAGCACATCGAGATTATCAGCAACCGCGACGACCTGCTCGAGCAAAGGCTCGAGCTCTAGGCTGGTTTGTGCTTTATCGGCGGCCGCATTTAATCCGGCAATTTTTTCCGCATAAGGCGTCAGCGCATCGGCGCTCGACAAAAAGGTGACCGTTTTATCACTCAGTTGAGCGCTGACATCGACGATTTCGGCATCCAGCGCGTCCAGCTTAGCCACATCAATATAGCGGTATTCTTTTAAGGTAACTAAGTGACCGCGGTGACGACGCAGTTGTCCGAGGGTTTCAACGTACCCCTCAACCGTATCCCAATCATTAAAGCGTGATACCGATAACAAGCTTTCTTGCTTGGCCTGCGCTTCTTGCATAGCTTTTGCTGACTGCTGGCGAATGCTTTCAACTTTTTCAAACTCATCGATGACTAGCTCAGAGGTTTTTTCAACTTGCTTTAATACCGTTGCAAGTTCCACCAACGCATTTTCGGACAACCAGTAGTGAGCATCGAAAATTTTATGGGCGGCCCGACTGAGCTCTTCATACAACTTTAACGACACCGCCTGATTTTGAATAATTCGATAAATACTGTAAAGGTCTGAAATACCGCGCACTAATTCAGCATTTCCAATTTTTCCGTAGAAGCTTTGGTTTACCGGCTGTTGGCTTACATAATCCATCGATGCGAATGCACTCTGCCAAATCTGCATCGGGTGCACTCGTGATGGTTCCTCTTCGGCGGTAAAAATAACGATGCGTCCATCGTCAAATAGCGCATAACCATGACCAAATATCGGGTTTTTAAGCGCCTTGTCGATCAGGTTATAACTGAGCAGTGCAACAACGCCTTCGACGGGCTCGTAAAACACGTAAAGAGCATCTTCGCCATTGGGGGAGCGAACCATGCGCTTAAAACGAAAACCCTCAACGGGGTCATCAAAAGCTTTATATTCACCCGTCTGCAGATAATACCCACCGGGAAAAATAATACCGTGATCTTCGGGTAGCTGCTGGCAGCTCTCGCCAATGGCATCAACGCGCAGAGCTTCTTCAGTCAGAGTATTGTAAATAAAGTACCGATATTGTTTTTCGCGATAAGGCAAAATTTTCAACAAAACCAATGCGCCGACTCGGGCGTAATGAACCGAGGCATCGTCTAGGGATTGAGTGGTATCGTCGACCGGCTCTCGATAAACACCGAAACCGTCTTCGGTATTGTTTTCAATTTTTATCGTCAAGTCACCGCCAGTCGTATCGACAAATACGGTGTCAGCGATATTGATGTGAGCATGCCGCCCATGCACGACATCTTCACGGCGGGTCTGCGTCCACTCAAAATCGTAGGCGTTAGGTAGCTGTATATCCCGCTCACCGCGATTGTCGATATAGGTCAATGTTTTACCATCGGCGGAAATCGCCCACCGAAATACCCGCATATCCTCGAGCCGATCGCCAATTTGAAAAGCCGCTAGCAAGCGCTCGTTCTTAACAGTCAGTTGCGTAAGCTTAGTGTTTTTATAGTAGCGGTACAGCTCCTCAAAATCGTTTTTGAAGCTCTCTTTAAATAAAAAGTTATCCTCATTGGGGACGGGCTCCAAGGCGTACTCGCCGTCGTTTTCGCTGAATGAAAATAGCGAAAACACGTCATCGATCTTGGTTTCCTTTTTAAGGCCAATAAACACGTTGTAACCAAACAGCAAGTACTCACCCACCTGAACGATATCGCGCGCGGCCGAGTTATTTTCGGTCCGCACACGTACCCGAGCGATAACATCCATATCGGTACTGCCAAACTCCTCCAAACGCTCGGCATTGACGCGATCCGTTGCGGCTTTGAGCGCTTTCCCCTGCTCCAGCAAACGCTGCCGAATAACTTCGTAAGCACCACCTTGCGCTACGGCGGAATCGACAAGCGTGTTTTGTTCATCGAGAGTGTCGGGAGCTGACATGGGCATTCCTTTTACAAACTTTTCACTAATTACAGACTAAAAAGGCCTGCGACAGGCCTTTAGGGAGATGGTTACACCGAGTTGTCTCGTAAAAAAGTTAGACGAGCTCAGCGTCTTCAGCTTTATCTTTAGGTTTCGGCTCTGCAGCCGTAGGTACCGGCAATTTAATACCCGCAAAACGCTCAAGTAAGCCCGCAATTGTGTCACTCTTGCCTGCGAGGCCATCAATAGCTTTACCCATGGACAATGCCTTACCGAAGTTATTAAACAGGTGGTCTTCACCACCGACAATATCGATCTTGGCATGTTGCAATGCCGTTGCCAGAACCTCGGCATTCTCCTTGGCGATTTCTTTACCGGCTTCGATAGATGCGAGCGTTTCTTTCAATGCCGTTTCGAGCGTCATGCGGAACTCTTCGTGCGCGCGCGCTTGATCACTCATTTTGCTCATCGCGTCGAACTTCTCGATTAGGCCATCGGCCTCGGCACGGAACTGCTCACGGGTGACATTTGCCGCAGCCAAACCAATTTCACGGTCAGATGCTGCAGTCGCCGTGCCTTTTGCGGTTATGACTTCCGCTTCGGCTTTACCCGACTGAAGCAATGCACTGGCTTCGGCATCGCCCTTCGCTTGAATAACAACAGCTTCGGAATCACCCTTGGCTCGAATAACCGACGCCTCTGCCAGGCCTTCTTTTTCGAGCGACTCGGCCTTCGCCGCCTGTACACTTGCCTCGGCTAAGCCAGGCGCGGCACGTTCCACGCGAAGTGCTTCAGCCATTTTCTTTTTCGCTTCAGCTTGTTTGGATGCCGCTTCGAGTTCAGCCTCAGCCATAGTAGTCACTTCCATGGCTTTGTGTTTAGCTGAAATCTCCTCCGCTTCAGCGGCCTTCACCTGCTTAACCTTATCTTCTTCAGCTTCAGCTTCTGCGGCCAACACCTTGACCTGTTTTTTGCGATCAGCTTCGGAAACTTCGCGCACTTCATTAATGCGCTCTTCTTCAATAGCCACAGTTTTATCAACGGCGACGCGTTCGCGGATTACGTTGGCGATTTCTTTTCGCTCTACTTCTATGGCTTTTTCTGCTTCGATCTTTTGGATCTCTACTTCCCGCTCACGCGACACAATTTCAAGGTCGCGTGCGCGTTTAACTTTTTCCTCTTCGATGGCCACTGCCCGCAGGCGATTTTGGCCGGCCACTTCGATTTCACGACGCTGGTTTTCACCTTGCACTTGCAGGTCCTGCTCTACCTGAATCGTGGTCGCTTCTGCGCGGCGGCGCTCTTCTTCTTGAACCTTTTTGGTTTCGGCCTCTTCTCGCGCCTTAAGTGTTGCAATCTCTCGCGCTTGACGCGCCTCAGCGTCGGCTTGCTGGCGCTCTAATTCCAGCATGGCCTCTTTGGTTTCGACGTTCTTTTTCTTAATGGCAAGCTCTTCATCACGCTCCAAATTATTGGTAAACACATTTTGGCTAGCAGTGAGCTCGGTAATCTTGCGGATACCCTCAGCGTCCAGAATATTGCTGGAGTCTAAAGACGACTTAGGCGTTTGTTCTAGGTAGTCAATGGCAACATCTTCCAGCACATAACCATTGAGGTCATTGCCAATGACTTCGATAATTTTATCGCGAAATTCTTGCCGATCCTCAAACAGCTTAACGAAATCGAGCTGTTTGCCGACGGTTTTCAAGGCTTCAGAAAACTTAGCATTGAACAACTCGTTAACAGCACCTTTATCGCTAGCTCTTGCCGAACCCAATGATTTGGCAACCTTGAGCACATCATGAGCGGTTTCATTCACTCGCAGATAAAATGCAACTGTAATATCGGCGCGCATATTATCTTTACAAATAAGCCCCTCTTTACCACGCCGATCCACTTCCAACGTAATTAAGGAAATGCGCATCAACTCTTTCTTATAGATAACAGGAAAGACCAGCGCACCGGTAAAGTGAACACTCGGTATGGCTTTCAGGCCGTTAACAATTAAAGCTGTACCTTGATCAACTTTGACATAACACGTTTTGATCAAGGTAACCAGTGCCAGCAGCGCTATAAAAATACCGACCGCTGGGACCAACCATCCCATAACACCCGAAAGATCAGCCATATTATTTCTCCATTTCCATAATGTTTTTAATTAGTTGTTAGTAAATTCATCTTCCGAGACCACTCGATAGGCGTTGTCGGCTTCGAGGTATTCCAGCAATACAACACGGTCATGCCTTTTAAACTGATCGGTGCCAAACGCCCGAACTTTCAAGATTAAACCAGCACCACCGTCATTAAATTCTGCCTCACCAAACTTTTCGTCGACACGAGAGGTTCGCACCGTGGCAACCTGTCCTAAAACAACTTTCTGCACATCTTGCGACATTTTATTAAACAAGCTACGCAGGGGTTTAATTGCTTGAGCAGTCAACAAAATGGCGACGTATAGCGACACCATAAAAATTACAACATTCGCAAGCCAGCGAATGGGAGTAATAAAACTGGCAGTATGCAAAAAATGAACGGCGTTGTAACTGATAGTCCAGCCGAATAACGCAATAAAAGAAAGGATAATCGTGATGGGTACGCCGTTGAGACCAAGCTTCATCAATAGACCTGCAGCACCGTTAACCATGCTGCTTCCACTGCTGCCCATCTCGGCGTCACCAATATCGAGGATGTCGATATCGACAACCCCAATAATGGCGACCAACCAAAACAGCAGGCTTAGTGTCAGCAAAAACGTAAATATTACTGTCGGGAAACTACTGATATTTTGGTAAAAGGGCGTCATGCTGTCGGTCAGCAACATCGCAAACATGATGGCATACTCCTTGTGCGGCCCTTTTATCTATTGAGGCCTGAATTATTGTTTGTTTTTTAATCGCGCCAATACGCTATCCG
>DATBNJ010000188.1:0-4490 GCA_036554385.1 Marinagarivorans sp.
TACCGGACCTTGCGGCCCGAGCTCGGAGATTTTCTACGATCACGGCGCCGATGTGCCCGGCGGCGCGCCCGGCAGTGAAGATGATGATCTCGACCGGTATATCGAGATTTGGAACTTGGTTTTTATGCAGTATGAGCGGCAGGCCAATGGTGAGTTGATTCCGCTGCCCAAGCCCTCGGTCGATACGGGTATGGGGTTGGAGCGCATCTCAGCGATTATGCAAGGCGTTCACACCAACTATGAAATAGATATTTTTCAAGCCCTGATTAAAGCGGCCGCCGAGCTTTGTGGCTGCAGCGATTTGGACCACAAATCCCTGCGGGTTATTGCGGACCATATTCGCTCGTGTAGCTTTTTGGTTGCGGACGGTGTTATCCCGTCTAACGAAGGGCGCGGTTACGTATTGCGCCGCATTATTCGTCGAGCTGTTCGTCATGGCCACAAGTTAGGCCAACAAGGGTTGTTTTTTGCAGATTTGGTGCCTGCGCTGGTCGAACAGATGGGCGCCGCTTACCCCGAGCTTGGCAGGCTGCAAGACCAGGTTCAAAAGGTGCTTCGCGCCGAAGAAGAGCAATTTGCCAAAACACTCGATAAAGGCATGAAGATATTAGAAGAGCAGCTAGCGGCTTTGAGTGGTGGCTGCATTCCGGGCGAACTAGTCTTTAAATTGCATGACACCTATGGTTTTCCGGTCGACTTAACTAACGACATCGCTCGCGAGCGCGATCTAACTATCGACTTGGCACAATACGAAGCTTTGATGAATGCCCAGCGAGCCTCTGCCAGTGGTGATCAGTTTCACGTCGATTACACTAAGTCGCTGAGTCTCGATGGGCATACGCAGTTTGCCGGCTATGAAGCTACGCAAGGTCGCGGCCGTATCGTGGCGCTTGTGATTGACGGTGTTTCGGTTGACCAGGCAAAGGCCGGTGATAGCTTGAGTGTGGTACTCGATAGCACGCCATTTTACGCCAATTCAGGTGGCCAAGTCGGGGATTCAGGTTACCTCAATGTAGGCGATGCGCGCTTTGAGGTTCAAGATTGTCGCAAGGTGGGCGAACACTTTTTGCATATCGGTGTTTTACAGCGAGGCGAGTTGGCCTTAGGTCAAGAGGTTGAGGCGGTTGTTGAGCCAAGCGTGCGCGAAGCGACAGCGCTGAACCACTCGGCGACGCATTTGGCACATGCAGCATTGCGTAAAGTGCTTGGCGACCATGTTGCCCAAAAAGGCTCCTTAGTCGATAGCAATCGGTTGCGTTTTGATTTTTCGCATTTTGAAGCGCTAAGTGCCGAAGAAATCACCCAGGTCGAGGCGTTAGTTAACGAGCAAATACGCGCCAACACAGCGGTGACTACCGAGATTTGTACGATGGAGGAGGCCAAGGCCAAAGGTGCCATGGCGTTATTTGGCGAAAAGTACGGCGATTCGGTTCGCGTTTTGACGATGGGGCGCAACGGTTTTTCAATGGAGCTTTGCGGCGGCACTCACGTAAATCGTACCGGTGATATTGGCTTGTTCAAAATCGTCGCTGAAGCAGGTATTGCTGCCGGTGTCAGGCGGATTGAAGCTGTCACTGGGGCTCAAGCTTTAGCGCAGGTCGCGCGCACCGATCAGGCATTGCAAGCGGCGGCGGCGCTGCTCAAAACGTCGCCGGACCAGTTGGGCGAAAAGCTATCGGCATTAGTGCAAAGCCAAAAAGATCTTACTAAAGAGATTACTGCCTTGAAAGGTCAGCTTGCGGGCTATGCTGCGACCCAATGGGTCGATGAGGCGGTTGCAGTAGGCGGCATTAAAGTGCTGGCAAAGCGTACCGAGAACATGGACGCCAATGCTCAGTTAGATGCCGTCGATCAGCTTAAAAACAAGCTCGGCGCTGCGGTCGTGTTGTTGGTTAATGTGGAGGGCGACAAAGCCGCACTGGTCGCCGGCGTTAGCAAGGCGGAGTCTAAGCAGTTTAAAGCGGGCGATTTGATCCGCGAATTCGCCCAGAAAATGGGAGGCAAGGGGGGCGGGCGTCCCGATATGGCACGCGGTGCCTGCCCTGTAACCGACGGTCTTGATGAAGCGATTGCCGGGGTTAAGGATTGGGTTGCCGAGCGCGCCTAATGGTCCATCTCGATGCGTCAGCGATGGCGCTTGGCGTAGTCGTGATAATAAGTAATATTGTTATTGCTATAATAATCAATTGGTTACGTTTTTATTTTGATGGGGCTTCCCTTTTTTATACGAGTTTTCATAAATAACCGCTGTTTGTTGATGAGAACTCATTATTCTTTATAGTTTTGTAATTAAAGATTAACAATCACCGGTAATTAGTGTTTAATTGGCGCGTTTTTTTGCATGTGCTAGGGCACTTTTCACCGCATTGAAGATGTCGTCAAGCGCGATCCTAAACATGTGTTAGATGATGTTACTGAAAGGTTAAATGGGCGATGGGCTTAATTGTTCAAAAATATGGCGGCACCTCGGTAGGGACTGTCGAGCGGATTCAAGCCGTGGCAGATAAAGTTATTAGCTTTCGCGAAGCGGGCCACGACGTCGTGGTTGTGGTTTCGGCAATGAGTGGCGAAACCAATCGCTTGATTGGCTTAGCGAATGCAATGCAGTCCACTCCCGACGCCAGAGAACTTGACGTGCTGGTTTCAACGGGCGAACAGGTGACCATTGCTTTGTTGTGCATGGCGCTAAAAGCAAAAGGGCAGGATGCACGCTCGTATACCGGCGGCCAAGTTCGCATATTAACGGATAACTCGCACACCAAAGCGCGCATCCAAGCGATAGATGATGCCAATATGCGCGCCGATTTAGCGTTGGGGCGCGTGGTGGTGGTTGCGGGTTTCCAAGGTGTTGATGAAGCTGGCAATATTACGACCTTGGGTCGTGGTGGGTCGGACACCACGGGGGTGGCCTTGGCCGCCGCATTGAAGGCTGACGAGTGTCAAATTTACACCGATGTTGATGGTGTTTACACCACCGACCCCAGAGTTGCGCCGAAAGCTCGGCGTCTGGAAAAGATTACCTTTGAGGAAATGCTAGAAATGGCGAGCTTAGGCTCTAAGGTTCTTCAAATCCGAGCTGTTGAGTTTGCGGGTAAATACCAAGTGCCTTTGCGCGTGCTGTCGAGTTTTCAGGACGGCCCGGGCACATTGATTACAATTGATGAGGAAATTTCAGATATGGAGCAACCGGTAGTATCTGGCATTGCTTTTAACCGCGACGAGGCTAAGCTCTCAATCCGTGGCGTACCCGATTCGCCTGGTGTCGCTTCTAAAATTTTGGCGCCAATAGGCGAAGCCAATATTGAAGTTGATGTTATTGTCCAGAATATGGCGGCCGATAACACCAACGACATTACTTTTACCGTGCACCGTAATGAACTGGCCAAAGCCAAAGCGGTCTTAGAAATCGTAGCCAAAGAGCTGAATGCCCGAGAAGTCGTGGGCGATAGCTCTATTGTTAAGGTATCTGTGGTCGGCGTTGGAATGCGCTCGCATGCAGGTGTCGCTTCGACGATGTTTAATGCGTTGGCAGCTGAAAACATCAATATTCAGCTGATTACGACCTCTGAGATCAAAATCTCGGTGGTGATCGAAGAGAAGTACTTAGAGCTGGCAGTTCGCTGCTTGCATTCGGCATTTAACCTTGATGCTGAATAAGAACGTGCACTTGCGGCATTCGTGCTGTAATTCCCTTCGGGGTTGGTAGGCGTCGACCCAAAAAATAATTGATCAAAAAATGATCTAATCTATACTTACAACATAACGGGTCGGCAAGTAAAGCCGTGGTTAGCTGCCAAGCCGTAAAAGCTACCAAACTCACAGGATGAACAAAAGGAGAAGCACTATGTTAATTTTAACTCGCCGTATCGGTGAAACGCTTATGGTTGGTGATGATGTCACCGTGACCGTATTGGGTGTCAAAGGTAATCAGGTTCGTATTGGTGTTAATGCGCCCAAAGAAATTGCCGTTCACCGAGAAGAGATCTACCAGCGCATTCAGCGTGAAAAAGCCTTGCAGGATCAGCCCGCTGAGCCTGGTAACAGTTAATTCAGCGTTTGTATTTTGGCCATGGAGTAGTGGGTTGATCCAGTGCTCATAGTCCAAGGTACTGTGGTAATACGTAAATTCCCTTTCGGTGGCTTCCGTTAGGGAATTTTTTTTGCCTAAATTGCGCGTTAATATTTGATTTTTATGAAAATGTTGATATTATGCGCGCCTCTGTTGACGAGGCCACAGTCGAGCTGCTTGAGATTTAAAGTGAATTTAAATCAGTGAGTTAGCTTAAGTCGTTTTGTCACAGGCCTGTTGTAATTCAGGTACGCGGAGAGGTGGCCGAGTGGCCGAAGGCGCTCCCCTGCTAAGGGAGTATACCCTAACCCGGTATCGAGGGTTCGAATCCCTCCCTCTCCGCCATTTCTTTTTAGTATCAAGTCCCTTCTAGTTATATATTCTTTGCGTCTTAATAATTACTGGTTTTTAATCCCTCTGG
>DATBNJ010000307.1:0-10873 GCA_036554385.1 Marinagarivorans sp.
CTTTTAGTCGATTTGTTGCCTGATCTTGGCGACAGGGAGTTTGATTATCGTGCAGTCGCTAATGACAAATACCTGTTCGTAGCGGGCTCTCGTAATAATGGATCTACCTTACGTTCACGATATTTGTTTAAGTTTGATATATCAGATATAGCTAATATCAAGTTAGTTGGTGAGTACGGTGTAAACATTGAGAGCTCAGCTATAATTGCGCCACAAGGCTTGTACAATAATTCGGTTATAGCTGGGGAGGAACTACTAAGCCTTTATGTATACGATACAGCAGCTTCTCTGAGAATTTTAGCGAAGTTGCACAACTTACAGTCTGGCCAAACTTACCGCTATCAAGTTGAGTGGGATGAGTTTGCATCATCACCGTCTTCGCTAGACTGTGAGGTAACAGTTGGTAGTTGCAGCGTCCCTGAAGCTACGATTAACTTTGCTCAGCGTACCGCTGAAGTAGTTTGGAGTTTGCCCGTCGTTAGTAGTCCTGAACAGCATGAAATACAAGTTATCGTCGGCGGCGATAATTTTATGACCTCTGATTTTGATCGCGTATCAGTCCAGTAGTGGCTACCTCTACTTTTTGAGCCTGCAGTGCTGCAGGCTCAAAACCCGTAGGCCCCAGGTGCCCCCAACCCCTAGGCCTTTTACACTACGTCATTGAATTCGCCGCTTAACATCGTGGGATTAGTGGCCAAGTATGAAACAACTTGAAGTCAAAGACGCTTTGCCGAAGGCTGCGTATTTTTGCCAACTGTGAACACTGATTTTTATCGTAGCGTGAACGCTTTTGCCTCTCGGTAAAATTCGGTGTTCACAGATAAAATTGGCGTTCACGGTACGTAAAATTCCTCTCTCTTCCCTCTTGCGGGTATTGGTTTAACCCATACCCTTGGCTCCATTTTCTAGGAGCCTCCATGACTCAGCTGTAGTATCTCATTGTGCATGCGTTCAGTGACGTATCGAATAACCCCAGGTTTAACCCTCAGGCGGCTCGGCTTAGTTTGGTTGACTATCATCCCGATACTTTTCTGGAGAAGGGTGAGTTGCTTAAGGGTGAGTTGCTTTTTGATTGTAAAACCAGCATCTAGGCGAATGGCGACTCGGTCAATCTATTGAGCGTTAAGCGCCGGCGCCAATCTCCCACACCACAATCAGCCAAAATCCTTGTTGCCCATAACCCGTAGGCCTTTTACACTACGCCACTTAAATTCTGCTCAGAATCGTGGTATTAGTGGCCAAATATGAAACAACTTGAAGTCAAAGACGCTCTGCCTAAGGGCTTCAAGCTGCATTGGTACGAAATACGGGGGGTTCTGGGGCGCGGGGGGTTTGGTATTACCTACCTTGCGCGCGATACCAACCTCGACTGCAACGTCGCTATTAAAGAGTACTTTCCCATCGAGTATGCCAGTCGCGAAGGGCATACGCAGTCGTTAGAGCCCACCACGACCGACAACAACAATGTTTATGCGTGGGGGCTAGAAAAGTTTGTGATTGAGGCGCGCACGCTCGCCAAGTTTAGTCACAAGAACATTGTGCGCGTTAATAGTGTATTTGATCAGAACAACACGGCTTATATGGTCATGGACCTTGAAGCCGGGCAAAGCCTGTCGGACGTTATCACCGCCAAAACCCAGTTTACCGAAGCCCAGCTCACCCATATGCTGATTGGCTTGATGGACGGTTTGGATTTTGTGCACAAAAAAGGCTTTATCCACCGCGATATCAAACCCGCCAATATCATTTTGCGGGCCGATGGCGAGCCCGTGTTGCTGGATTTTGGTTCTGCACGCGGCGCCGTCAAACAAACGACCAAGTTAACCAGCCTGGTATCCTTTGGTTACACGCCCTTTGAGCAATACAATGCTAGTAGCGACCAGCAGGGCGCTTGGACCGATGTTTACGCCTTAGCAGGCACCTTTCATCACATGTTGCTGGGCACTAAGCCAGCCGAGGCCATGGCGCGGGCGGCGGAGCTAATGAATGGCCGCCCAGACCCGCAACTGCCGTTGGTCGATTGCGAATCACTGGGGTATAGCTACCAGTTCTTGGCAACGCTGGATGCGGGCCTGGGCTTTCGCATTGAAGAGCGGCCTCAAAGCATGGCCGAATGGAAGGAAATGCTGCTCGCCGAGCCTTCGCCCAAAGCGTTGAAAAAGGCGGCCTCGGCACGCAAAGCCGCCGCGAAAGAGCGAACCACCTTAATGCCCTCGGCTGGCAACGACAGCGTCACTTCTTATCGAGACAGAACTTCCAAAATACCCAGGCTCGAGCCGTCATTCCCATGGGGGAGTGTTGTGGCGGTGCTGTTGCTGGTTGTGGCGGTTGGTGGTGTAGGGTTTTGGTACTGGCAAACGCAAATGAATACATCGGCCCCTGCCGTCGCAAATGGCGCGGATGCTAGGCCAGAAACAACGGCTCAAACTCAACTCGATGCAAGCCTCGAGCCGGCTCCAGACTCCGAGAAAGACGAGCCGCAGGTAGAGAGTATCGCGGTTGAGCGCGCAGCTGAACTGGCGGAAATTAAAGCGCAAAGAGCGCGGCGTGCAGAGGAGCAACGCCTAGAGGAAGCGCGTCGCGCTGCTGCCGAGGCCGCGCGGCTTGAAGAAGAGCAGCGGCTGGCTGAAGAGGCTCGCAAGGCTGAGGAGGAGCGCCAAGCACGCGAAGCGCGGTTGGCCGAAGAAGCGCGTCAGCAAGCACTGGAAGAAAAGCGCTTAGCCGAGCAGCGGCGCCAGCGCGAACTCGCCGCGCAAAAAACTGCCTTCGACAACGATGCCAAAAACCTCGTGGCCCGATTTATTGCGACCTTTAAGCGCAAAGACCACGCGGCGCTGATCCGCGATAACGAGATTCCCGACGATAAGCAGGTGTTTGTGCAGCAACTGATGAACGCTTACGAAGCCTTCTCGCTGACGAGTTCGCCCGTAAAATCGGATTACGCGAATAAAACCGCTAATGCGGTAGTCACCATTACCAGTATTCGTGCGACTAATGGCAGTATTGTAAAACCCGGTGCCGCATGGCGTGATATTCCCGTCGAAATCCGGCAGGCCGCCGACGGCACACTAACCCTTTATTGGCGTTAACGGGTTGGCGACCCCCATTTCTTTTAGCATCCCTTTCCTGTCTCTCGGTCGCCCTTAGCCACTCCACGCTTTTTGCTGTACCTCCTGCGTCAGGGGCTGGTGCTCAAAATCATAAAAGTATTTTTATTTGGCGCCGCGTGGCGTTTGATGGTGGTTGCTAACAAACCGCTTATTGCACGCTCGAGCGCGAACCAAAAAGGCGCAAGATGAGCGTCTTTTTTTATGAATGTTAAAAAATGAGAAGTGTAGGCGGTAAATGCATGCATTAATTGAGGTGGTTGAGTGTTACTTTTAGTAAAGTGGCGTGCAATTCTTGTGGGTTTTTTGGTATCACTGCCCCGCGTTCAATCACCTCGGTTTATCTTTTAGGGCTTCTCACCATGCTTTTGATAGGACTCAATTCGTCGCGGTTATCGCGCAGCTTCAAACGCTTTGTTTTGATTAATTCGGTTTGGCTGCTGGCGGCCTGTGTGGCCCAAGACGATGTGCAATCTTCCTCGGTAACGCTGGCCTCTAGCCGTTCCTCCCAGATTGCCGGGTCTTCGGAGGGCGGGGCTTCAAGCGATGCCTCGACATCAGCTATTTTGAGCTCCGCTAGTTCAAGCTTGGCTATCTCCAGCGCTGATAGCTCTAGCCCAGAAAATAGCAGTGGTGCAATAAGCTCATCCGAGTTAGCGATTTCCTCAGGTGCAATAGTGTCGAGCGTCAGCAGCGCAAGCTCGTCCAGTGCTGAGCCGGTGTACGAGACGGTTATTGCCCCGCGCACGGAATGCCCGCCTGCGCCACCGGAAGCCGATCATGGTGCTTGGGTGCCGCATACAGCCTCTGCAGACACCGAGCAATACAATACGGTGATGAATTTTAAAGAGCTGATGGTACAGCAGCCTGTTTTTGATGTGACTGGCTACGATCTCCCTTGGTATTTTCATAAACCGCTTCAAGCTGACGGTAACCCTGAGGCTAAATTCCCGCTGGTCATTTATTTGCATGGGCTAGGCGAGAGTGGAGGAGATTACGGTGACCTTTGGAACAATCGCCATACCACCAACTTTTTTGCATCGTCTAACTCGTTATTAACAGGTGCTTATCAAGAAAAGTTTCCGGCCTATATTGTGGCGCCTCATTGTGATTGCTCGCAGGGTAGTTCTGAATGGACAAATGATGCCCGGCGAAACTGGGCCTTTAGCGAAACCAATATGAGTCGCCCTGAGCACGCGCTGAATGAGCTGGTTGACCATATTGTTGAAAACTATCAGGTTGACCCGGCTCGCATTTATGTAACGGGCATATCAATGGGTGGAGCTGGCTCTTGGGGCTTGGCGTTGAGAAGGCCAGACTTAATCGCGGCCGCCGTGCCTTTATCGGGGCATACCCCCGACAGAAGCACCATGCAGAGCTTGTTAGATACAAAACTGCCAGTTTGGGCGCATCACGCCCCTAGCGACGAAAACAACCCCTACGATGAAACTAAGTCGGATGTGGATACCTTGGCCGAAGACGGGGCCTGCACCTATATTACCAGCTACCCTACGGTGCAAGATGTGGGTTGGGAAGCCGTTGACCCCGGTGACGCCGAAGGCGGGCAAATTAACGGTAACGACTTAAACCACACCGTATGGCCCAGGGCCTATACCAACCCCGATTTATGGCCTTGGGTGTTTTCGATCGCGCAGCCGTTGATCATGCAAGAGGTTAGCGCCAGCAGCAATGCTGCCGCAAGCAGCGAAGGCATTGATGGGAGTTCAAGCAGTGAGCCCCCCGAGGACTTAGGCGGTCAAGTAACCGGCCTAGACTTTGCCAGTGACGACTTGGCTGCCTGCGTAGCAGAGGCCGGTAGCGCCTATATCGATGAGCTCACAGCGCTCAATTGCCGGCAGCAAATTACTGATTGGTCTGGCATCGAGAATCTAACAGCGCTTGAAACCCTTGTGCTTTCCGGTGGCTATTTTAACGAGCCGGTCGCGCTTAGCGATTTGGGCTCTGTCACTGAGCTTGTCGTTGATGGTGCCAATTACCAAGCCTTGGATATTAGCGCTGCGTTTAACCTGCGCAGATTAAGTGTTATGAATGCGGGCCGTTTATCCGAGTTGGATGCGAGCGGTTTGACGGCGCTCGAAACCCTTGTGCTTGCCAGTAACGAAGTTGAGCTTATTAACCTTCAGAACACCCCTAAACTGGCCCAGCTTGATGTATCCGGCAGTGACATTAGCTGCAATGCCTTAACCGAGCTTGCTTACATTAAGCCCGAGCTCACCATCGAGCACGACTTGCCTGGGTGCGACTTAACCCCACCCAGCGGCGACAACCACAATGTGGCTAAGCGGGCAACGGTTGCGCCCGTCATTGATGGCGAAGTAGACGAGGTATGGGAAATCGCCGAGTGGGTCCTACTCGACAAGGCCTGGACAGGCTTTGAAGGCCTTACCGAGCCCTCCAGTGAAGAAGACTTTAGCGGCCGCTATAAGGCGTTGTGGGATGAAGACTACTTGTATTTGCTGTTTGAAATTACAGATGATATTAAAAGCGTAACGGGCGCTTACTATCAGCAAGATACTGTTGAGCTGTTTATCGATGAAGACCGCAGTGGCGGCGATCACCTATACAACAATAACGCCTTTGCTTACCACATCAGCATAGAAAAAAACGTTGAAGACTTGGGGGATGTCGAAGGGCATATCACCGTTGAAATCAACGAAACCTTGGCGCCGCACTATACATGGGAGATTCGCGTCGCTATATACGGCAACTACGGCAATGGCGCCGGTAGCATGGAGGAGGCTCGGCGCAAGTTGTACGCAGGCAAAATTATGGGCTTTACTCCCAGCTATATCGATAACGACGGCAACGGTGGCCGCGAGCACTTTATGAGTGCTGTGTTTACTGAAGGGCATAACGACAACCAAGGTTATATTAATGCCGACTCTTTTGGCTCGTTGATGCTTATTGAATAAGCCGTCTTTTTGTGGCGGGGTTCGCCCGAGAGGACGAACCCCGTGCTAACCCATGCTGTGTTATATCGCCTATTTGAATAACATTATGCACTTTGGCTATGGCCAGCTACACTCAAATTAAGCCATGTGAATTGCGCATACATCGCCCTGTGCGTTTTGGCCGTAGATAAACACAACGACAAGCGGGCTGACTTGTCGGTATTACCATTAGCGCGACGCAGGTAACTCTTACGCAGGATGCCGTGAAATGTGCAGGAGGCATCGATACACAAGCGAGGTACTCAGATGGACGAACACGATCGACGCCATGATACGGTAAGGCCACCAGACGGTTTGAGTGACGACGAGCTAGCTAAGCACCCCAGCTGGCGTCGTTACACCAAAGGCTATCAGGCAAAACGCGCGTACGTGCGCGATATGTGGATTTACGGCGGTATGTTAGTGCTGTTTATGCCGCTGCCGTTACAGGTATTTTCACTGGCGGCATTGTCATTTTTGTCGCTCAGCATATTAGATGCCGAGGGGCAAGAAGAAAGCTAGTAGTGTGTTTTAATGGCAACAAGCCCAGCCTGTTCGTGCATTGCCAAGCAGGCTGGAGACAGCAATTTTGGTGCTACTGGATAGGCGTAGGCCGAGCAGTGTCTGGCATTAAATCGACCTCGCACTTAGGCTTTTAGCGTGGCCTTTAAAAAGCGCCCGGTATGGGAGGCTTTAACCTTGCAAATTTCCTCTGGCGTGCCTGTCGCAATAATTTCACCACCGCCACTGCCGCCTTCGGGCCCTAAGTCGATAACCCAATCTGCGGTCTTGATAACATCCAAATTGTGCTCAATCACCACCACGGTGTTGCCGTGATCGCGCAAGCGGTGCAACACATTCAGTAATTGCTGAATATCGTGAAAGTGCAGGCCGGTGGTGGGCTCATCGAGTATGTACAGCGTTTTGCCGGTGTCGCGCTTGGAAAGCTCTTTGGCGAGCTTCACGCGCTGCGCTTCACCGCCCGACAGCGTCGTTGCCGATTGCCCCAAGCAAATATAGCCAAGGCCAACATCCATTAGGGTTTGCAATTTTTTAGCAATTGACGGCACGGCTTCAAAAAAGCTAGCGGCATCCTCAATGGTCATGCCGAGCACTTCGTGAATGTTTTTGCCTTTATATTTAACATCGAGGGTTTCGCGGTTGTAGCGTTGGCCGTGGCACTGATCACACTGGACGTACACATCCGCCAAAAAGTGCATTTCTACTTTAACAACGCCATCGCCTTGGCACGCTTCACAGCGCCCGCCTTTAACGTTAAAACTAAAACGGCCAGACTTGTAGCCGCGGGCTCGTGCCTCTTGAGTGCCCGCAAAAAGCTCGCGTACGGGGGTGAAAATGCCGGTGTAGGTCGCTGGGTTAGAGCGCGGCGTGCGGCCGATCGGGCTTTGGTCGATATCAACACATTTATCAAAATGATTAAGCCCGTGAACGGCGCCATGGGGTGCCGCCTGTAGTGTGCTGGCGTTGTTAAGTTGGGTGGCCGCCAATGGGTAAAGGGTGGCGTTAATTAATGTGGATTTGCCCGAGCCCGATACGCCGGTGATACAGGTCATTAGGCCAACGGGAATTTGTGCGGTAACGTTTTTAAGGTTGTGGCCCGTCGCGCCCTCGAGGGTTAACAGCTGATCGGGATTAATCGGTGTGCGTTTTTTGGGAATCGCAATCGCCTTTTTGCCGGATAAATAGGCGCCCGTCAATGACGCTTTACTGCGCATTATTTGTGTTAGTGAGCCTTGCGCAATAATTTCGCCGCCGTGCACGCCGGCACCGGGGCCAACATCCACAATGTAATCAGCTTGCCGAATAGCATCTTCATCGTGCTCCACCACAATGACGGTATTGCCAAGGTCGCGCAGGTGAGTCAGCGTGCCGAGCAGGCGGTCGTTGTCGCGCTGATGCAAACCAATGGAGGGCTCATCAAGAATATACATCACGCCCACCAAGCCGGCGCCAATTTGGCTGGCAAGGCGAATGCGCTGGGCCTCGCCGCCCGATAGCGTATCGGCACTGCGATTAAGTGTTAAATAATTCAAACCCACGTCAACCAAAAACTTAAAACGCTCGCGTAGCTCTTTAAGGATTTTGTCAGCTATTTTGGCTTGTGCGCCGCGAAATTTTAACTGGCAAAAATAGGTGTGTGCATCGCCAACGGGCATGTCAGTGATTTGGGTGAGGTCGCGCTTATCGACAAACACGTAGCGCGCCTCTTTTCGTAGGCGTGCTCCGGCACATTCAGGACATTTTTGGGTCGATAAAAACTTACTCAATTCCTCGCGCACCGAATTAGATTCGGTGTCGCGAAAGCGACGTTCTAAATTGGGAATGACGCCCTCAAAGCTGTGGCTGCGTTTATAAATATCGCCGCGATCATTAACGTAATTAAATTCGATTACTTCATCGCCGGAACCGTAAAGCACGGCCTTTTTTTGTTTGGCGCTTAAGGTTTTCCAAGGCGATTCCACGTCAAATTTATAGTGCTGCGCCAGCGACGTTAACATGTGAAAATAGTACAGATTGCGTTTGTCCCAGCTTTTTACGGCGCCATCGGCGAGCGATAGCTCGGGGTTAACCACAATGCGGTCTTCCGCAAAAAACTGCTTAACACCTAACCCATCGCAGGTCGGGCAAGCGCCTGCGGGGTTGTTAAATGAAAACAATCGCGGCTCGAGCTCTACGATGGAATAGTCGCAGTGGCTACATGCATGCTTTGCGGAAAACACTTGCTCGGTGCCGTCGGCCTCGCCCATCGGTGCGATAACGGCAATGCTATCGGCGATGCGCAGTGCGGTCTCAAAGCTCTCGGCCAAGCGTTGCTTTAAATCCTCGCGTACTTTAAAGCGGTCAATCACCACTTCGATGGTATGTTTTTTTCGTTTATCGAGGCTAGGGGCGTCGTCGAGGTCAACTACCACGCCGTCAATGCGCGCGCGCACAAAACCATCTCGAATAAGCCCTTGCAAAACGTGGTGGTGCTCACCTTTGCGCTCTCGTACCACGGGTGCCAGCAGCATTAATTTACTGCCTTCGGGCATGGCAAGCACTTGGTCGACCATCTGCGAAACGGTTTGCGCGGTTAGCGGTTCGTCGTGGATCGGGCAGCGCGGTTCACCCACGCGCGCAAATAATAAGCGCAAATAATCGTAGATTTCGGTAATGGTACCCACAGTAGAGCGGGGGTTATGGGAGGTGGATTTTTGCTCGATAGAGATGGCAGGGCTTAGTCCCTCAATATGATCGACGTCGGGCTTTTCCATCATCGACAAAAACTGGCGCGCATAGGTCGATAGCGACTCGACATAGCGCCGCTGGCCCTCAGCGTACAAGGTGTCAAATGCCAAGGATGACTTGCCCGAGCCCGAAAGCCCTGTGATCACGATCAGTTTGTCGCGCGGTAATTCGATGTTGACGTTTTTTAGATTGTGGGTGCGTGCACCCTGAACAATAATTTTATCCACAGTGACCTACGGCGGCTTAATTCAGTTTAAAGGAAGCGAGTATACGGATTTGCGAGGGGGTTTGTCTTGGTGCATGCCAATTTCAGTAATGCTGAACTGAGCCGTTGCAGTGTTGCGCGGCTGGCAGGCAAAAAAAACGGCGCTTTCGGCGCCGTTTTAGATGTTATCCATATCGCGAACCCAGTTGTTGGCCTCTAGGCGGTTGCGCACGCCAATTTTTTTATACACGTTGTATAAATGGCTTTTAACGGTATGTTCGCTCACTTCCAATACTTTGGCTATATCGGAATTGGTGGCGCCGTTTTTAATCAGCTTTAAGATTTGGCGCTCGCGCTTAGTAAGCTTGATCTCCAGCTTGCGTGAGCTGGGTGCGCGGCGGTTTTTTTGCAAAAAGTGATGCAGCAATCGACGGGGAACCCAGTATTCGCCATTTAACAGGCAGTTGAGTCCACGGGTGAGTTGGTCTTGGTCGGTATCATCAAAAAACACCCCGACAATGCAAGGCCAGTCGAGCAGCTCTTCGTGCTCGCTTTCAGGTTCGGCGTTGAGCAGTACAACGCGCAGCTCTGTTTTATGGCTTTGTATATTTCGGACAAGGGTTTGCAGTTCGTCAAAGGTACGGCCTTGGCAATCCACAATCGTTAAGCTGACGTGCGATAGGCGTTTGGTAAACTGTGTTTCCACCACGCAGGGCAAACCCGTTTGTGTACTAATCAGGTTGGCCAGTAGGCCAGTTTGCAAGCTATTGACGACCGAAAATAGCGTGATGCCGTCGATTTCCTCAACGGGCTCGAGCTCCTCAGGCGCGCCAGCCTCGGCTTTGATTTTGGGTTCTGTGGCCGAGGTAATTGCCGGGGAGTCTTGTTCAGGCAGGTCGGTCTGCCCCGTTTCGTCGACGCTAACTTCTTTGATGGTCACAGTGGTTGCCTTGTTTTCTATCGCTCGCGAGTGCACTAGGGCGCCCTCTTAACAGAGTTATTGCAGAGTTTCTTTACCCAGTACTTTGCGCGGCATTGTAACTGAATCCACTATGTGTAACTAGACTACACGCCGTCAATTGCGGGTATTGGTACAAGAACGGCTTGTTTTTGGCACTTTTTAGTGCTTGGCGCCCGCACCCTCACGAGGCGGCGCTTGTGCTTTGCTCGGCAAATTGCGTTAGCGCTACTTTAGAGCTGTCGGTTAGGCTGCTAGAATCGCGACCTTTTCCTTTATTCAGCCAAAGCCGAATGGCTTGGAGTCGATGTGAGTAACGCAAGTCCCGTTTCAGAAATGCGCGTCGTGAGTTCGCTGGCGCTCTTGTATGTTTTTCGCATGCTGGGGCTTTTTATGGTGTTCC
>DATBNJ010000340.1:0-4492 GCA_036554385.1 Marinagarivorans sp.
CAGTTTCTTCGGCCCGCTTGCTTTACTTGATACATGGCTTCATCGGCGCGCTTGAACACATCGTCAAAGGCTTCGCCAACCTGCGCTTCGGTTACACCTATGCTCATGCTCACTCTATAATCGTCAGGTGCGCCCTCGACGAATATGGACTCCAAAGAGCGCATCATCCTTCCAATCATATTTTCCAGATCTCGCCGATTAATTTTGGAAATAAGTACGAACTCTTCTCCGCCCCATCGACCGAACACGTCATCACTCCGAAGCTCTTTAGAAAGGGCCATGGCTACGTTGCGCAGAACACCGTCGCCCGCCACATGCCCAAAAGTATCGTTGATTCTTTTAAAGTGATCTAAATCTAAAACTATGACATAGACAGATGATTGACTCACTAAAGGAAATAGTCTCCTTACGGCCGTTTCAAGGCCCAGTCTATTGAGGCATTTAGTCAGAGGATCGATTCCCATTTTTGTTCGAAGCGTTTCGTTTTCCCTCCGATTGGAAAAGTATTTTAGAGCCCCTTGAATTATAAGCACTAGGAGGCCTATGCCCACCAGTGCAGCGCTGGTAAAAAGCAAAGGCTTCTGAGGTATATAAGACTTCCTGGCAGATATATGGTTGAGTTTAAATTGGTGCGCGCCTTCCGTAGGCAAAGCCGGTAACTCAACCCCCAATTCATAGATACTTTCAAATTTTGGCTGGCGCTGGTCTGAAGGTGGATCAAAGCGATCTATCCACCATCTCGCGATCTGCACTCGAGACAATTCAATAGATGTTCCGGTTTCAGCAGGGAAAAAGCTCACATGTGCATAGGGTATGTTGTCATAGTCGATCACTTTATTTGGCAGAATCTGAGTATTGCGCATAAAAAAGTACAAGGATTTATTTTCCCCAGAATATTCCATCGAGATATAGATCCTATCGTAATCGGACAAATCGAGGGTCATGGCGTCGCTAAATTCAAAATAATCCATCAAGCCAAAATTCTTGGAATCTGGATGTTTGTACTTGATAATGACACCGCAAAACGGATACTGCACGCCGTATGAAACTTTACATTCAAAAAAGCCATTTTCCCGATCTATCCACGACGCAACGCTTGTGCCTTTAGCTTCAATTGAGTCCGCATACAGGTGCGCAACCGAACCGGGATAAGGGTAAAGCTGAAAGCTTTTTTCAGGATCGATGGCCGCGACCAAAATACATGACAGAACCGCCAACGATATCGAAACATAGATTACTTTGAAAACGGCTAATCGTGTATTTGCCAAGCCCATAGAGTCAAGCCTTGCCGCCAAAGGTAAATCCTTGGTCAACCCAATATAAGAATGATAACGGATATGATTGCTGTTGCATTATATGGCGCCCACTGCTCCTATTCGCAAAACTAGTCAACTCGCGAGGTTATATGTCATCCTGAGCACATCTCAAGTTTTTTAGAGTATAGTCTCTCATCAGTGGTCCTACAAAAAAACTAAACCTATATCGCTTCGCTATAAGGAGAGCCGGATATCCGAATTATTTTTATAAGACATGGGGGTTCCGCGGTATCTGAGGGTAACATAAAGCTGAAATAACACACTTGGAGCACTTGTGTAGCACTAACACTTGGGTCAGGTACTTCCTTCGAGCGGCTTTAAGCTGAGCACTTTTTGCTAGGCGGCAACAAAACACCGCCAATCCGCCTAAATAGTTTTATTCACCCTCTGTAAAACATATCGTGCTCTGCTATGTCCTACTATGCCGTGCCCTACTATGCCATGCCCCAATATATAGCCCCAAGCAATAAACCTCTGACTTTTCATTGGCTTTAACAATACCAAGCTCGAAATATTAAAAACATGCTCTCTATGCGATCCTTTAGTATTGCTTAACACTGCTTCTTTTTTGAGTGGCTATTTGCCCTACATGTGTTTCTAGGTCAGTCAACCATTGCTTTTTCCCTCACGTAAACCTCCGACAGACCCTATCCATATCTTCACCAGTGTACGCCGAACCTCCCGCAGAAGCGTGGGATGGCAACGGCCCCGCTGGGCACTCGCCTACTGTATTTTTTAATACTTTAATCGGCGCGAGCGGATGCGATATCGAGTTGCTGCCAGCGCCGCACTGGTCGTGTTAAGGTGGGGCGTTAGCCACAAGCAAAATTCCATATCTTCCAAAAGAGGATCGCTCAATGCAACAGACACCCTCCGATTCAACTGCTGAACCCAACGATCCACTGCATCCGCACCGCACGCCAACTGGGTTTTCCGACAATGTTGCTTTTCGCCTGACTAAGCTGCTGCGTTTTTTTGCCGATAGTTTTTTCGCTAAACGCTATGGCAACCGCGCCGTGGTGCTCGAAACGGTGGCTGGAGTCCCCGGCATGGTCGGCGGCATGGTGCGACATATGCGCTCGCTGCGCCGCCTCGAAAATGACCGAGAGTGGATTCACACCCTGCTTGCAGAAGCCGAAAACGAACGTATGCATTTGATGACGTTCGTCGAAATCGCCCAGCCCAACTGGTTTGAGCGAATTATCATACTGCTTGCGCAAGGCATATTTTTCACCAGTTTTTTTATTCTTTACGTGATATCGGGGCGCACGGCGCACCGGTTGGTGGGCTACTTTGAAGAAGAGGCCGTGTACAGCTACACCCAGTACTTGGCGCAAGTAGACGCCGGTAATATCGACAACGTTCCAGCCCCACAAATTGCCATCGACTACTGGCAGCTACCCGCCGATGCTCGATTACGCGAGGTTATTATCGCGGTAAGAAACGACGAGGCCGAGCATCGCGATGTCAACCACCACTTTGCGGATAGCTTTGACCATAAAAACCGTTAAAAACGCCTAAGGGGTTATGCGTCAATTTAGCTTGATTGATCTAAGGTCATACGCCATCGGAGCGATGAGCGCCCTAAACGATCGTCGCCCATCGCCCGAAAACAAATGCGATAGCCGTTAAATTTTCGAACGATGTTTCCTATAGCTTTTACTGAGCAACAACTGAGGGCAAGGACAGACAAATATTCCTGTGCTGCCTGCATAGATACCTCCATGGCAATAAAGTACCACCCAGACGACTGAACGGATTCAGGAGGTAGAGCGACGCATCGGTGCAGAAAGCAGGTTATTAGGTATTGCAAGAACATAATGTTGAGAAAGCCGAAGCCGACGCAGTTTACGCTGTGCAAATCAATCAGCAGCACTTGGTTTTGAGGTGGCAGTATTTGAACGCGATTATTCGCGGTTAACCTAGAGGAAGGGAGACAAGGGAAATGTCGTTTTGGCACGCGTAAAAGGAGCAGCGCCGGTATTGCACAATGGCAACATCAATGACAACACTTAATAACAAAAAAGGCTCCCGAAGGAGCCTTTACATTACCGAAGTAATGACTTAATTATTTAGTGCTTACTCGGCGCATTACTAACAACAATGAACCTAGCAGCATTAAGAACCAGCCGTTGAAGCTACCCAGAGCTACAGTACCGGCAGAGCTACTCGATGAGGCGGCAGGCGCTGAGCTAACCGCAGCTGCAGAAGAGCTTGCAACAGGTTCAGAGCTAACTGCAGCTGCCGAAGAGCTTGCGACAGGTTCCGCCGAACTAGAAGCTACAGAGCTCGAAGATACCGCAACCGATGATGAACTTGCTGGTGCAGAACTTGATGCCACTGGCTCGGTTGTTTTAGTGACCAACACTGCACTAATAGTCGCGTTGTCTATTGTGGACGTAAGGCTGATATTTAGACTTCCATCTGTAACCTGCACAACATAGGGGCCTGGCTGCCACAAAACGTCATGGCCAACTTCATCAAACAAATCGACATTGGTAAGGACTTCTTCGTCTTCGATCGAGACACTAAATGCACGCTGTCCAATTTCTGTTTGATACATTTCAGCAAAGCTTAGATCCACCGAAACCCACTGGTTTGACATTGGAATATCAATAGTGATGTTTTCGCCATAACCTTCTGTAGTAATAACCGAGCTGTTAGCGCCAGCTACAGTATCCGTCGTTGAGAACGGCTGCGCACCCATTACAAACCGATTTGGCTCGTACCAGATACCATCCATTTGAACATCTAAGCCCGTACCACCGACGTTAATAGCGGCCAATATGTTATCAGCGTTTGGCTCGTGCCAACCTTCGGTGTCCGGAGTAACCACGCAAGCATTACCACCCTGCTCTCCCATGCCATCGCGATTTGGGTCTGCTGTAATTGAACAACACACCGGCGTTCCGCCTTGATTGCCGCAGTCAACAGGTTCCCCAGGGCCTTCGGTAATTGTTAAGGAGGAGTCGCCAGACGCATTATTATTTCCATCATAGCCTTCAGTGGCGAGCACCATATAGTCAAAATCAGTACCAAGCTGCATACCGGCTTCTGCCCATTTTTGAAAGTGCAAGCCGACGTCGATAGTGCCGCTTATGCTACCCCAAGGTTTGCGGGGGGTGCGCACACTGAAAAATTGCTTAAATGTGGACGTGCCAGAAATAGAGGGCTGA
>DATBNJ010000349.1:0-16237 GCA_036554385.1 Marinagarivorans sp.
GTCATGCTGGCTTTGTTAACAATTAACCGCGAGCTGATGGTGGCGATTTCATCGCGCGCTTCGAGGCCATTCGCTATCAGAGTGTTACCAGTGTCGACGATATCGACAATTTCATCCGCCAAACCCAATACCGGCGCCAACTCCATGCCGCCGTATAGTTTGATAACATCCACTTGGCGCCCCTGCTCTGCATAATAGCGCTTTGCAATATTGACGAACTTGGTAGCCACTTTTAAGCGCCCTTTAGGCAAACTATGGCCTTTCATGCCCGCAGTCATTAAGCGACAACGTGCAATATTTAAATCCAACGGCTCGTAAAAGCTGTTGCCGCCGTGCTCCATCAGCATGTCTTTACCGGACACCCCAACATCGGCAGCGCCGAACTCTACATAAGTCGGCACGTCTACGCCGCGCAGAATTAGAAAGCGCACATCTGGCGAGGTAGTTTCAAACGTCAGCTTTCGACTCTTGCTGATATCCTCTAAGGGTTCGATACCCGCAGCAGCGAACAACGGTAGCGTTTCTTTAAGAATGCGCCCTTTGGTCAGCGCAATGGTCAATTGTGACATAACATCCTCGGATAAAGGTCAGCCCGATATTCTGCATTTTAGGGGCTCTGTTCTCGTATCTGTGCTCGCAACTATCTCTTCTCGCACCTAGTCTGCTCTAGCAACTGCCGGCTTGATAAGGGCAAAAAACGCCGGCCAGCGCCTTTAGGCTGTTGTCACTAGCCTTCCACAACACGACGAATAGTCGCGCCCAGCGCTTGAAACTTTTCCTCAATGCACTCGTAGCCACGGTCGATATGATAGATTCGATCAACTAAGGTATCGCCATCAGCAACGAGACCGGCAATAACTAGGCTCGCAGACGCTCGCAGATCGCTCGCCATAACGGGCGCCGCTTTCAGGCGCTCGACGCCGCGGATAATGCAAGTATTGCCTTCCAAGGTAATATCGGCGCCCATGCGATTGAGCTCGTGCACCTGGATCAAACGGTTTTCGAAAATGGTTTCAACAACCGTGCCCGTGCCTTCGGCAACCGCATTCATCGCCGTAAATTGAGACTGCATATCGGTAGGAAACGCTGGATAAGGTGCGGTTTTCAGGCTGACAGCCTTGGGCCGCTGCCCTTTCATATCCAACTCGATCCAGCCTTCGCCCGAGGTAATATGGGCCCCCGCCTCTTCTAGCTTAATAAGTACCGCATCGAGAATATCCGCTTGAGTATCGCGCAAACGAATGCGGCCTCGCGTGGCGGCGGCCGCCACCAAATAGGTTCCCGTCTCAATTCGGTCGGGCATAATAGAATAGCTACAGCCTTCTAGGCGCTCAACGCCGTAGACCGTTAAACGATCGCTGCCAATGCCTTCAATTTTGGCCCCCATCGCCACCAAGAAGTTGGCGAGGTCGACAATTTCGGGTTCGCGAGCGGCGTTTTCCAGTATCGTCTTGCCTTTCGCCAGCGTGGCCGCCATCAGCAAATTTTCAGTGCCGCCAACGGTAACCACATCCATAAAAATATGCGCGCCCTTCAAGCCCTCCGGCGCTCTGGCGCGAATATAGCCGCCATCGACTTCAATGGTAGCGCCCATCGCCTCTAGGCCTTTAAGGTGGATATCGACAGGACGACTCCCGATGGCACAACCGCCAGGAAAGGAGACATCGGCCTTACCAAAGCGCGCCAACATAGGGCCTAGCACCAAAATCGACGCGCGCATGGTGCGCACTAAATCATAGGGCGCTTCAAACTCGGTCATGGTGCTGATGTCAATCTCAACCGTCATGCGCTCGGTAATGGTAATACCGACCCCCATGCAGCGCAGCAACGCCAGCATAGTGGTAATGTCGTTCAGGTGTGGGAGGTTATAAAGATGTACGGGCGTTTCCGCTAACAATGTTGCGGCCATAATCGGAAGCGCCGCATTTTTGGAGCCAGAAATGCGAATTTCACCGCTGAGGCTGCCGCCTCCGGTAATCAATAATTTATCCATAATAAAGATGTCCGAGCGTTACGCCCTATGCTTGAGAAGGCCGCTCGGCGGGCGTGTAGGTTTTCATGTGTACCGCGTGAATTTCGCCGCTGGCTATTACCTCTTGCAAAGCACCGTAGACCAGCTGCTGTCTTTTCACGGCGTTTAAACCCGCAAAAACCTCACTAACTACCACAAGATGTACATGACTGCCGTCAACGGTGACCTCGACATCACTGTCGGTAATCGCTTGAGATATTAACGCTTTTACATTTTCAGCTTGCATAATCCACCTTTTGTATAACGCCGCCAACTGCGCCCGTATTGACAAAAAACCAGTCAATGTGTAGCCGATACAGGTTGGCGCTCGCAAAAACGCGCTAGTTTAATCAAAACCAGCGCGTCATGCATCCATACAATTCAAAAGGGTGGCAAATGGCGACCCGGAGCTCAGTTTAGCGCACGGATTCGCCCCAGGTGGCGATCACCTTATCAACATCATTATTGTGTTGACGCATAGCTTGTGCAAACTGATCTCTAAAACTTTTACCCAAATTAATACCGTTTAAAACCACATTAATCAGCTTCCACTCGCGCGCTTTGGTTTGGGCCATGGTGTAGGACACAATATTTTTGCCGTCTTTACTTTTGACCTCTTGGATCACTTCCACTTTACGCTGCCCTTGCATATCGCCTTCGGGCGGCTTAACCGCGATATCAAAGTCGGAATAATTAGCCATTCCTTTGGCGAACGTCTCTACCATCGAGGCTTGAAATACGCCTGCAAATTCTTCGCGCTGAGCCTCGCTCGCACTTTTGTAGTGCTTAGCCATAACAATCTTAGCGATGTAATCAAAAGCAACAACCGGCTCCAATAACGCCGACACCTTGTCGTAATAGGCTTGCGGATCTTCGGCCAAGAGCGTTTTACTGCCATTAATGAGCGATACAACGTCTTGTGTCACTCCCTCAACAACAGCATGGGCTGTCGCAGGCTCTTCCTGCGCTGCTTGTGACGCGGACTGAGCCGCCGCAAAACCACTCCAAGCAAAAACCATTGTTAACACTAAAAAACGCGACAACACAGTCGTCATATCCTTCTCCAAAATGTATTTTCAATCTTAAACTCAAACCTGCGCAGCTAGTTTTACGCAGGACAAGTCGCAAAAGCTTAACGTAGCTTGAGCAAGCCTTGCCTCTTCGCTAGCTGAAAAGCCGTTATAGTTTCGTTATCCTAAGTTTAATGGACTCAATCTGAACGCAGCCCAAACGGCGGTATTGGAACACAACTTAATGGCAAAGTTTACTCACCGTCCCAAAATAAATGGACCACAATCGATCGGCTAGGATAATTGTGCGCAGTAGCTGACATTAACCGCACGCACCAGTAACATGTGCGGCCATTTACCCGCACCTTATTTTTAGGAACATCGACATGCCAGAATTACTGCCCGCCGCACTTGCGATTATTGCGGGGTTTGTTGGCTTGGTCTGGAGTGCCGACCGTTTTGTAGGCGCTAGCGCAGCCATCGCCAAACTCGCGGGGCTCTCGCCGTTGATTATCGGCTTGACCATTGTGTCGCTCGGTACCTCGGCGCCCGAGGTGATGGTATCAATTAGTGCCGCACTGCGTGGCGCAGGTGATCTCGCCGTGGGCAATGCCCTTGGCTCTAACCTTGCCAATATCGGCATGGTCCTGGGTGCCACAGCACTTATCGCTCGCCTGCCGATTCAAAAACACCTGCTTACCTGCGAGCTCCCCGTGCTATTGCTGGTTACCGCCGCAGCCGGTATCACACTGTATGATGCCAAGCTTACTTTGCTCGAAGGTATTTTCCTCGCTGGCCTTCTTATTCCGGTATTGTTTTTTATCGTCACGTCAAAAACCCGCAGCTTAACCCCCAGCGAGGTCGTCGCAGAGGAAGAAATCCCCGATATGTCCAAGGGCGTCGCCTGGCTTTGGTTTGCCATTGGCCTTGGTGTATTGATCGGCAGCGCGGAACTCTTAGTCTACGGTGCTGAAACCACGGCACTGGCTTTCGGCGTAAGCCCTCTTATTGTTGGGCTTACCGTTATTGCCATCGGCACCAGCCTGCCAGAGTTGGCCGCCTCGGTTATGAGCGCGCTTAAGGGGCACCACGATATCGCGCTTGGCAATATCGTAGGCTCCAACATTTTTAACTTGCTTGCGGTGATGTCGGTGCCCGGATTAATTCAAACTACCACTGTCGAGCCCTTAGCTTTTAGCCGTGACTATCTCAGCATGGCGGGCCTTACCGTATTGTTGACACTGGGTATGGCCTCGGCCTACTGGCTGAAATCCGACAAGAGCAAAGCCGGTATCGGAAGGCCATTTGGCGTTGTTTTGATCGCACTCTATGGCGGGTACTATGTAATACTGTACAACACAGCACTTTAGTCACCAGCCTCCAAAACGCTCAGCACACCCCAAAACTAGCCTCTAATTTAATGAAAGGCTTATTGTGATATGACTCAACATTCCACCACGCTCAAACAGTTTATCGAAGTTGGCCTGCGCACTATCGACGTCGAGCGCAGTGCCATCGAGACGCTCTCAAGCCGAATCGACGAAAGCTTTGCTCGCGCTTGCGAAACGCTATTTCACTGCAAAGGCCGAGTTGTTGTGGTTGGCGTCGGTAAATCGGGCCACGTCGGCAAAAAAATTGCGGCAACATTTGCCAGCACGGGCACCCCGTCATTTTTTGTCCACCCCGGAGAGGCTGGCCACGGCGATTTGGGCATGATCACCAGCGACGATATTGTCCTATCGCTGTCAAACTCGGGCAACTCAGCGGAAATATTAGCTTTACTGCCAGCATTAAAGCGCCAAGGCACGGTAATGATTGCCATGGTTGGCAATACCGATTCAGCCCTTGCCAAAGGGGCAAATATTGTACTGGATGCCAGCGTCGAAAAAGAAGCGTGCCCGCTTAACTTAGCCCCCACCGCCAGCACCACTGTGGCAATGGTTATGGGCGACGCACTGGCGGTGGCATTGCTTGAGGCACGGCAATTTACCCGCGACGACTTCGCCCGCTCTCATCCCGGTGGCACACTGGGGCGGCGACTGCTGCTTCGGGTCGAAGATGTGATGCGTAAAGATGCGGAAATCCCCGCCGTCACCCCAGACACATCACTGACCGATACGCTCGCCATTATGAGCCATAAAGGCTTAGGCATGACCACAGTGGTCGACCCGCAACATAAACTGCTGGGCATCTTTACCGATGGCGATCTCCGGCGCGCCATCGATACCGGCGCCAAAATCAGCGACGCCTGCATTGGCGAAATCATGACCCGTAAGCCACTTACCACGTCGGCCGATACGCTCGCCATTCAAGCGCTCGAAACCATGGAGGCGAAAAAAATCACCACATTGGTAGTGGTTGACGAAAAAAATCACATTTTAGGTGTCCTACACCTTCACGACTTGCTAAGAGCTGGACTGGTTTAATGACAAGCAATACATTCAACAATGCCGCGCTAGCCCGCGCCCAAAAAATTCGCCTGCTGGTGCTCGATGTCGACGGCGTCTTAAGTGACGGCCGCATCACCTTTAGTGAAAGCGGCGAAGAACTCAAAAGCTTTAACACCTTAGACGGCCAAGGCATCAAGCTATTGCAGCGCGCAGGTATCGATGTCGCCGTGATTACCGGTCGAAAAAGCACGATCGTCGCCAAGCGCTGTGCCGATCTGAGCATCACGCTGATTGCTCAGGGCCGCGAAGACAAATACATCGCCCTGCAAGAATTACTAACCACCCTAGATTCGCCACCGGGCCTGGAGCAAATCGCCCACATGGGGGACGACCTACCCGACCTATTGGTAATGACCCGAGTCGGCCTGGCGCTAACAGTCCCCAACGGACACCCAGAAGTCCTAGCGCGCGCGCACTGGCAAAGCAGCCGCCAAGGCGGTATGGGCGCGGTAAGAGAAGCTTGTGATGCACTGTTGTTAGCGCAAGACAAATACCAAGGCTTTATCGATTTCTACACCGGCGCTGACACGTGAAGAACTGGTTTTATATCTCGTTAATCAGCGTCATCACCATGGGTGTGGTGTTGCTGTGGGATACCCGCCCAGAGCTACTCAATCCGCTATCAAAGACCGAATCGCCTTTTGAGCGCTTCCCCTATGCGGTTTTACACGATGCCCAGACCAGCCACTTTAACGAAGATGGCGAACTGAGCTACGAGTTTGATGCGGTGACCTTGAAGCACTTTCGCGCTGATACCCAAAACACCTCAGATCAAGACTACATGTTAATTACCGCCCCCAAACTCACCCTGTACGGCGAACCTGAGCCTTGGTTTGTGACCGCCAAACAAGGCAAAGTGATGGCTCACGGTGAAAAGCTTATTTTGTGGGATGACGTGGAGGTGTGGCAAACGCGCAGCGGAGACATCGACGCCACCACCAAGCTCAGCACCCAAAGCATTGATATCTACCCCAATCTCAAGCGCATCATTACCGACGCTCACGTCCATATTGAGGGGCCAAACGGCACTATCAATGCTGACGGGCTAGAGGTCGACATGGTGACACAACGCATAAAACTACTGGCCAACGTGCGAGGACAGCATGAACCGATTCAGTAACTTCGCGGCGCTACTATTGTGCGCAGTTGCCAGCCATACTATGGCATTGCAAAGCGACCGCAGCCAACCCATCACCATCGACGCCGATCGCGCCGAACGCGATGAGCTAGCGGGCACCACCACCTACTCGGGCAAGGTTGAAATGGCGCAAGGCTCAATGCGTATCAATGCCGATCAGATCGTGATTTACAACAAAAAAGATAAGGTCACTAAGATTATCGCGCGAGGAAAACCGGCGTCCTATCAACAAAAACCCAGCGAGAAGGCCGGTAAAGTCGTCGCCAAAGCCAACGTCCTAGAGTATCGCATCGACAAAGAAACCTTGCGCCTGCTCGACGGTGCCTCTTTAAAGCAAGAAGGCACCAGCTTGTCCGGCAATACTATCGAATACGACGTGCGCAAATCCGTGGTAAAAGCCGATAGCCGAGACAATCAAAACGACCGCGTGCGCATGGTAATTCCGCCCAAAGCACTACGCAGCGAAGAGCCCAAATCTGGCACTCAAACACCGGCCTCCGAAGCGTCAAGCTCGAGCGCCAACAGCTCGGCACCAAGCGGCGCCCGAGCGCCCAGCGATATCGACCGTCAAAACGAAGTTACAGGAATTCATTAATGGCCACACTAGAGGCAAAGAACCTCGCCAAAAGCTATGGCGCACGTAAAATTGTGTTGGACGTATCCATGAGCGTTGAGACTCACCAGATCGTCGGCCTGCTCGGCCCCAATGGCGCGGGCAAAACCACCTGCTTTTACATGATTGCCGGCATAGTGCGCGCCGATAATGGCCAAGTTTTTATCGACGGCAAAGATGTGAGCCGCAAACCCATGCACGAGCGGGCAAAGCTTGGGCTCGGTTACTTACCGCAAGAAGCATCCGTTTTTCGAAAACTCACCGTCACCGAAAACCTTTTGGCCATTTTGGAAACGCGCAAAGACTTAAAGCGCAAGGACCGAATCGCCCAAGCTAACAAACTGCTCGAAGAGTTCCACATTACCCATATCAAAGATAGCTTGGGCATGGCGCTGTCTGGGGGCGAGCGTCGCCGGGTCGAAATTGCACGCGCCTTGGCCGCGAACCCGTTATTTATTTTACTCGACGAGCCTTTTGCCGGGGTTGACCCCATCTCGGTATCAGACATTAAGCACATCGTATCGCACCTTCGCGACCGAGGTATTGGCGTGCTCATCACCGACCACAATGTGCGCGAAACACTCGATATCTGCGAAAAAGCCTACATTGTGGGCGAGGGTCATATCATTGCCTCGGGGCCTCCAGATACCGTTTTACAAAACGAAAAAGTCAAGCAAGTCTATCTCGGCCAAGACTTCAAGCTGTGAAAGCCTGCTGTTTAGACAATTTGAGCGCTAGCGCTCAGCGGTTAGATTTTTTAGATATGGCCTAAACTTTGCTTTTGCTGGCCATTGCAGTCAATCGCAGGGATGACTACAATCACATCAATATGCCCCGAAATACGATTGGGCAAAAACTTGGTGGATTTATTTCTCAATGAAGCAATCACTACAGCTCAAACTCGGCACACAACTAACCATGACACCCCAGTTGCAGCAGGCCATTCGCTTGCTGCAACTGTCCACGCTGGATTTGCAAAACGAAATCCAAGAAGCGCTCGAAAACAATCCCATGCTGGAGGTTTCCGAGGACGGCAGCGCGAGCGACTCAGGGGGCGACAACAACAGCGAGCACGCAAGTAACAGCCAGTCCGAACCTCCCGCGAATACCGAGGCGCCCACTAAAACGCCCGATACAAGCCCCGAAAACACCAACGACGCCAACGAAAGCGCCGCCGGGGACGACTGGAACGAAAACATCCCGACCGACCTCGCCGTCGATACCAGCTGGGACGATATCTACCAGAGCGGCCCGAGCGGCAGCGGCCTATCGCGGCCCGAAAACGACGACTTCGACTACGATTCACGCAACGCCAGCTCCGAAACCCTGCAAGACCACTTAATGTGGCAGCTCAACCTTACCCCCATGAGTGATACTGATCGCGAAATTGCCACAGCGATTATTGATGCGGTTGAGCCCTCCGGTATGCTGAGCCAAACCCTTGATGATATTTTCGAGGGCATGCAGCGAGTGTTCCCCGAGCTCGAAGAAGACGAAGTTGCCGCGGTGTTGCGCCGCGTGCAGCAATTTGACCCTCCAGGTGTAGCCAGCCGGAATATCAGTGAATGCCTGTACCTACAGATACTACAGCTCCCTGAAACCACAGCGGGTTATGCAACCGCCAAAGCCTTGGTGGCCGACTACCTCCCGCTACTCGGCAGCCGCGACTTTAAACAACTGATGCGCAAGCTCAAAGTCAAAGAGCCCGAGCTACAAGCCGCGATTGCGCTAATTCAAAGCCTTAATCCCAAGCCCGGTGATTCCATCAGCGACTCCAGCACCGAATACGTCGTGCCCGATGTTTTTGTCAGCAAAGTCAATAACCGCTGGCAAGTTCAACTAAACCCCGATATTGCCCCAAAACTGCGGATCAACTCCGATTACGCATCACTCGTTAAACGCGCCGACAGCAGCAGTGACAACACCTATTTAAAAGACAACCTACAAGAGGCCCGCTGGTTCCTTAAAAGCCTACAAAGCCGCAACGAAACCTTGCTAAAGGTCTCCACCTGCATTGTCGAGCGTCAACAAGGCTTCCTAGAGCATGGCGCCGAGGGCATGAAACCCATGGTGCTGCACGACGTCGCCGAAATGGTCGAAATGCACGAATCGACCATTTCACGGGTAACCACACAAAAATATATGCACACCCCACAAGGCATCTTCGAGCTGAAATACTTTTTCTCGAGCCACGTAGCAACAGAATCGGGCGGCGAATGCTCCTCCACGGCTATTCGCGCCATTATTAAGAAGCTGGTCGCCGCCGAAAACCCGCGCAAACCGCTCAGCGACTCCAAAATAACCGAGCTACTTGCCGAGCAAGGTATTAAAGTGGCGCGGCGTACAATTGCAAAATATCGCGAATCACTGCAAATACCCCCCTCTAATGAGCGCAAACAACTTGTATAATGGTTGGCTTTTTAGCGCCATAAGGCTGAGTTATCTATGCCATTAGAAAAAATGCTATCGGCAAATCGCATTCAATGCGGTGCCGAATGTACCAGTAAAAAGCGTGCGCTCGAGGCGCTTGCGGAATTAATCGCCAGCAGCGTACCCACGCTAAAAGCCGAGGAGCTGTTTCAACAGCTGATTAATCGAGAGCGCTTGGGCTCCACCGGCATTGGCGACGGTATTGCGATACCCCATTGCCGCTTCGCCACTGGTGGTGCTTCGATCTGTGCGGTAATGACGTTAAAAACCCCGATCGACTTTGACGCCGTCGACGGTAAACCGGTGGATATTATTTTTGCTATGCTGGTACCAGAAAACGCCGATAATGAACACCTGCAAAACTTAGCTGCACTCGCAGAAGCGCTACAGGCCAGTAACTTCGCCGAAAAGCTGCGCAGCGCCGATAGCAACAGCGCCTTATTTAACACCGCCGTAGCCCCCTTCGCTGAGCAAGCGCGCTAATACAGCGGGCGCAGGGTGTGAGGTTGCGCAAGCAATAGCGCACAAATTCGAGTACACCGTATGCCATTAAACGGCCATACTTAGCCTTTAAACTGCTTGATCTGGGCAACCCTTAGGCTAGTGCGGCAGCTGGACATACCGTTAAAAAATAAAAACATAAGCTATTGATTTTTATTTAAAAAAGTCTCACCTTTTGATTATATCTCCGCAAAACGCCGAGGGTGGTATTTCAGGATAAGAACTAGCTAGCGAGACGGTGCGTAGAACAAAACCCTATTCCATTACGGCTTTTACTGAAGGAGGTTTTCATGCAATTTGTTGTTGTCAGTGGGCGCTCCGGCTCCGGCAAATCAACAGCCCTGCAATTATTAGAAGATTGCGGCTACACCTGTATTGATAACCTCCCCGTTAGCTTATTGCCGGCACTAATTAGTCAAATGAAAACCGCCGACAACGGCAAACTGTTATTGGCCGTCGGCATTGATGCCCGCAATATTGGCGGAGACCTTAGCCGCTACCCGAGCATTATCGAGGCCTGCCAGCTCGATGCATCTCAGTGCACAACCATATTCCTTGACGCCAGCAATACCGTTTTACTAAAACGCTTTAGTGAAACGCGCCGAAAACACCCCTTATCCAACGACAAAACGGGGCTTCAACAGGCGATAAATGCCGAGCGCGCCATCTTGGAACCGGTTGCTGCGCTAGCCGACATTACCTTGGATACCAGCACTCTCACACTGCACGAGTTGCGCAGCGTTATTCGCAAAAAGGTTGTCGGCGACGAAAACATGAATGCCGCACTGAGCTTTGAATCCTTCGGTTTTAAGTACGGTATGCCCGTGGATGCCGATTTTGTATTTGATGTGCGCTGCCTGCCCAACCCCTTCTGGAAGCCCGAGTTACGGAGCTTTACCGGCCTCGAAGAGCCCGTGCAAGAGTTTCTCAGTGCACAACCTGAGGTCATTGCCATGGCCAATGATATCGCCGCATACCTCGCCAAATGGCTGCCCTCTTTCCAGGCCAACAACCGCAGCTATTTAACGGTCGCGATAGGCTGCACAGGCGGCATGCATCGGTCGGTATTCTTAGCGGAGTACCTCACCCAACAATTTAAAAACAGCTATAGAAATGTTCAGGTACGCCATCGCCAATTATCGGGCCAAGCGCAGCCTATCGCCCACTTGGTAACGACAAAATAATGAGCCAACAAACGACCACCATCTGCAATAAGCTGGGCTTGCACGCACGTGCTGCTAGCAAGCTCGCAAACACAGCCAACCAATTTGGCAGCAAAATTACCGTGTGCTGCAACGACAAAACCATCGATGCTAAAAGCATTATGTCACTCATGCTACTGGCGGCCTGTAAAGGCACACAGATTACTGTGGCAGCCGACGGCAGCGATGCGCAAGCCGCTGTTGATGCCATAGTCGCTTTAATTGACAATCGCTTCGAAGAGGACGAATAAGCCACACCCAAGCAGCCCACTGGGCTACCAGATCTTCGCTGCCCCTTGGGCACTGACGCCCAAGGGGCACCCGCAAGGTACGCCTGCACACACAATATCGAGCTAACCGAGCTGTAACCGATGCCCAAAAGCAATAATCACGCGAGTACCGAAAAGCACTTTGGTCACATCCATAACCTGCTGCAAAGCGGCACTCTCAAGCAAGTCAAGCATTCGCTTCGCGTTTTATCACCGGTACAGCTGGCTCGTATTATTGAGTCTTCCCCGCCGCACACCCGCAGTATTATTTGGGAGCTTATTAGCAAAAGTGCGCGCACCGACTTAATTGAGGAACTGCCCGAAGATATTCAGGCATTTTATCTCGCCCAAATGAATACCGAGGACTTGGTCGAGCTGACCGAAAACCTCGAAACCGATGATATCGTCGACATTCTGCAAAACCTGCCGGATCAAATAACCCAGCAAGTTCTCGAAGCGATGAGCGACCAAGATCGCGACAGAGTCACCGCGGTACTCGCTTACCCCGAAAATACGGCTGGTGGCTTAACCAACACCGATACCATTACAGTTCGCCCGAAATTCACCCTCGACGTCGTGTTGCGCTATTTGCGTCGCCACGACGAGCTACCCCCCTCCACGGACAGCCTGATCGTGGTCAACAAAAAAGACATGTATCTCGGGCTACTGCCACTGGCAACCCTGCTGACCAAGCCCGGCGAAACTACCGTGCGCGAGGTTATGGTGACCGATGCCAACCCTATTCCAGCAGATCTTGACGAAAACGAAGTGGCTAAGTTGTTCGAGCAAAACGACTGGGTATCGGCGCCGGTGGTCGACGAGCAAGGTAAATTAATTGGTCGAATCACCATTGATGACGTGGTCGACGTTATTCGCGAAACCGCCGACCACTCTTTTATGGGCGCTGCCGGCCTGGACGAAGAAGAAGACACCTTCGCTACAACCGCGCGCACCACCCCTAGGCGGGCGCTCTGGCTGGGCATCAATTTAATTACAGCCCTGCTTGCCTCTAGCGTGATTAACCTTTTTCAAGGCACCATCGACAAGGTCGTAGCGCTGGCCGTTCTGATGCCCATTGTCGCCAGCATGGGCGGTGTCGCCGGCTCACAAACGCTTACGGTGGTTATCAGAGGTATGGCACTGGGCCATATTAGCCGCAACAACCTCGGCTGGCTGCTAAGCCGAGAAGTCCGCGTGGGCTTTATTAATGGCGCATTGTGGGCCTTAGTTATGGCTGTTATTGCTGGCCTGTGGTTTGGCGATTGGATTATCTCGTTTATTATTGCCGCCGCGATGATCATCAATTTAATTACCGCAGCGCTCGCCGGGGCCCTGCTGCCCATTGGTTTAAAAGCCATGCGCATAGACCCGGCGCTGGCCGGTGGCGTAACATTAACCACTATCACCGATGTGGTTGGCTTTTTTGCCTTTTTAGGTTTAGCCACGTTTTTTTACGCGTAGTCCGTAAGGCCTTGGTGGCCGCACCGGCCAACAAAACTATGGCGTTAACATTGAATACCCTCGCACTAACCGCTTTGCGATTTAGCACTTAACGATAGGTTTTATCATGCAAGACTCCCCCGACAACCGTGACGACTTCGACGAAGACGACGAAATCGTCAGTAAAACGGCCCTTAAAAAAGAAGCCCTTGCACTGCAGGAGCTCGGCGAAGCACTAACCGAACTCAAAGATGATTTATTAGTCCGCATTCCACTCGACGAAACGCTGCACAGTGCCATTGTTGAAACGCGCAATATTAAAAAAAATGGCGCTAAGAAACGCCACATGCAGTATATCGGCAAACTTATGCGATCGGCCGATCACGAGGCGATTCAGGCGGCCTACCAGGAAATTGACGACGAGCAGCAAAGCAACGCACGGCGTTTGCACATCGTCGAAGGCTGGCGCGACCGCTTAATCGATGTCAATGATAACGATGCATTGGCCGATTTCTTTGATGCCTTTCCATTTGCCGATCGACAACAAATTAGGCAGGTCAGCAAAAACGCCCAAGCCGAAAAAACTAACAATAAGCCGCCAACAAATGCCCGAAAACTCTTTAAACTTTTGCGCGAAACCCTGCGCCAAGCAAACTAAAATGCGCAAGCGGAGCCACCTCCGCTTAACGCCATTCGGCCCTAATCGACAGATAGATTCAATTCGAAATAGCGGTTGGCATTGTGAAAACACACATCGGCAATTAAACCGTTCAATAACGCCGTATCGTTGGGAGCCTCGCCATTGACAACCCAGTCACCAACCATGGCACACAAGATGCGCCGAAAATATTCGTGACGCGTATAAGATAAAAAACTACGGCTATCTGTAAGCATTCCCACAAATTGGCTCAATAAGCCCAGTTGCGATAACTGCATTAACTGACGCTGCATGCCATCCTTTTGATCGTTAAACCACCAGCCAGAACCAAATTGCACTTTACCGGCCACCTCTGCGCCCTGGAAGTTCCCCGTCATGGTCGCCAGTACTTCATTGTCGCTAGGATTAATGCAATATAGAATTGTCTTAGGCAATTCATTGGTTTGCTCCATCGCATCTAATAACCCCGCCAAGGGCGCGGCTACGGGGTGATCACCAATAGAATCAAAGCCCGTATTAGGGCCAAGCTGCGCAAGCCTGCGCGTGTTGTTATCGCGCTGAGCACCGATATGCATTTGCATCACCCAACCGCGCGCAGAATATTGTCGCCCTAAGCACACGTTAACCGCGGTAAAAAATTGGGCGATTTCCAACTCGGTTAAGTCATTGCCCTGTAAGCGTTTAGTTAAAATGGCGTCCAGCGTGGACTCGTCGGCTTGAGGGGCAAAACGCATAATCTCAATACCGTGATCAGCCAAGTTGCAACCGTGTTGCGCAAAATAATCTAAGCGCTGCGCAAGCGCATCAAGAAGGTGGTGAAAGCGAGTAATCGTGGCATTTGTTACGCGACTTAACTCATCGAGGTACTCAACAAATCCCGGCAATTCTATTTTGTAAGCGCGGTCGGGGCGAAAACTGGGCAACACTTTTACGCCGAAAGGGGTGTTTACAATGCGTTTATGATGCTTGAGCTCGTGCACTGGATCGTCCGTAGTGCCCACCATTTTCACATTCATTTGACGCATAATGCCCTGCGCCGAAAAGGCCGGATCTTTCAGCATTTGCTGGGTGTCATCCCACACTTTATCAGCCGTTGCCGGGCCAAATACCGTATTGCTAATACCAAAAGGTCGCCGCAACTCGAGATGTGTCCACGCGTATAAAGGGTTGCCCAAACACTTAGGCACAACGCCCGCCCAGGCATCGTACTTTTCACGTTCAGAGGCATCGCCCGTGATCAAACTTTCTGCGACGCCGGCGGCTCGCAAGGCTCGCCATTTGTAATGGTCACCCTCCAGCCAAATCTGCGCAATATTATCGTAACGCCGGTTGTCGGCAATCTCGCTCGGCGGCAGATGGCAGTGGTAGTCAATAATGGGCAATCGGCTCGCAACACCGTGGTATAGCTCGCGAGCCACGTCGTTGTGCAATAAAAAACTTTCACCAAAAAAAGGGCTCATTCGTGTGCGCTCTCATTAAACGTTTGTGCCGCTATGGTCGCCTTTACATCGCGCTGCAACAAAGCAATCGCCTGCACAAGGGCATCCACCCATGGCCGGTATTCCGACAACTCAAATTGTGTTAAGACCGGTTGCTGTAAAAACGCGATAACACCCGCTGAGTCGTTAGCCGAACAAGCCAGCGGCACAATAGTGGCCGCTAGAGGGTCATCGACACTGTAACCGGGTGCCTGCACGCTTCGTTGCAAATAGACAATCCAAGCGGCAAACCCTAGCGCGGTGACGGCGGCAAGCGCCCCTTGACGGCGCCTTATTGCAACGCCTTGCAACCAACGCTGAGGGATTTTCTGCGAGCCGTCCATCGCTATTTGCCGCGTTTTATGCTGCAAACTAACATTCGAAAATCGCGCGAGCAAAGCGTTCGCATAATCCTCAATATTAACCGTGGCAGGCATAGCCAATGTCGGCGCTGCCTCTTCGAGCATATAGCGCCGGATCAGGGCGACTAAGGCTGTGTTATTCATGCACTCGGCCACGGTATCGTAGCCGGCCAAACACCCGAGATAGGCAATAATCGAATGGCTACCGTTGAGCATTCGCAACTTCATCTCTTCCCAGGGTGCGACGTCGCTCACCATTTCTGCCCCCGCTTCAGCAAAATCGGGCCGACCTTTGGCAAAGTTGTCTTCTATTACCCACTGAGAAAAGCCTTCGCAGGCAATTGGCGCACGATCATCACAGCCCCACGGCGCCTTGGCGCGCACCAGTAGGTCGTTAACCTCAACGATAGTATTGTCGGTAACCGCGGGCACAATGCGATCGACCATTGTCGAGGGAAAGCGCACCTGTTCGCCAATCCATTCGGCAAAACGCGCATCCGTTTGCGCCGCCAACTGCATAACGGCCGCGCGAGTGGAAGCGCCGTTGTGCGGCATATTGTCACAACTCAATACCGTAAAAGGCGCTTGATTTTGTTGATAACAAAAACGCAAAGCGGCCACTAATATGCCAATGGCAGTTTTTGGCAGTTCGGGATTGGCGATATCGTGCTGAAT
>DATBNJ010000001.1:0-5221 GCA_036554385.1 Marinagarivorans sp.
GCCTTCAAATGCGATGCGCAATCGAATGCTGGCTTTTTCACCAACGCTCTTTGCGAATTGTTCGAGTTTAAAGAGAGGGCGATCCATACCCGGAGAAGAAACCTCCAGAACATACTCACCACTGATAGGGTCTTCTACATCAAGGACGCTGCTGGATTGGCGACTGACTTGCTCGCAGTCTTCAACACCAATGCCTTCAGCTTTATCAATATAAATACGTAACACGGCTCGATGCTTACCTTGCGGGAGATACTCCAACCCCCACAGCTCACACCCTAGCGAGGCCACTACTGGGCCAAGCAAGTCCTCTAAACGCTGCTGAATAGATGCCATAAAGTTGATTAATACTCTGCTTGAAGCGTGTATTCACTTAGCCAAACCGCCCTTTTGAGGCCGAATTCAGCTTTAGCGACACGGTAAAACTGCACAAATAAAAAATGGGCCTATAGCCCATCTATCACTCTGGGCTCGCTGAGCGTCGCCCCATCGGGCAGCGCACTTTGATCCAGATAATAAAAAACCCCATATAGGGGCTAAACAAACAACCTCACACAAGACTAGCCTGTGAAGGCGACAACCTTTGGCCGGAGAAGCATCTCAAACAAGCACTTTAGGCCATGCACTGCAGTCGGCGCGAATTATAGTGATCTAAACCATTTATAGCAAGATGCCAACTCTTTGCTGGCTACTTTTCCAGCGAAAATGCCGCAAAAAGCACAGTAGTTAACATCAGACAAACCTAACGCGCACAAAAAAACCCAGAATAATCGTCAAAAAAACGCTTATTCTGGGTTTTCTCGACTAAGCAAAATTTGCTTAGAATTGGTAGCGGGGGCTGGATTTGAACCAACGACCTTCGGGTTATGAGCCCGACGAGCTACCAGGCTGCTCCACCCCGCACCTGATCCATCCGGGCCACTGCCCGTCTGAGGTTGCGCATTCTAGTGATGCGCCATGCTTACGTCAACACCTTTTATGACATTTTTTTGTATTACGGCTCAAGCACTTACAATGCGCCTAAAGTTCGAGCTTATAGAGCATTTCTTAAGCCCAATTCGCGAGGGTGAGGTCTCAAATAGAACTGCTGGCGAATGTAGTCGCTCGCGTAATGGTCCAAATAATGCCCCAGCAACTTCATGGGCACCGCTAAGGGCACTTGGCGCTTGCGATACTCTTCAATGGCCTCGACAAGCTCTTGCCGAAAAGACCCAGAAACCTCTTCATTAAGATACCCCAGAAGATGATAAAGGACATTGCTATGACCGCGATGATTGGGCGCTTTGCGTGTACCCGCCATAAGCTCCGCGACATACTCCGCCCAGACCTCACGGATATCGCCAACCCCGGCCCGCGCCACTAACTGACCCAGCGCCTTATAAATAGTATTGCCATACGACATCACAAAATATTTAAGCCGAGAGTGCAAGGCCACTAGCTTGGCCGCTGAAATCCCGCTTTTCTCCAAACCTCGGATCTCATGGTAGACAAACACGCGAGCGATAAAACTTTCGCGCAACACGGGGTCGTTCAGGCGCCCCTCTTCTTCAACCGGCAGATTAGGGTTAGCCGCCACCAGCTGCTCGGCAAAAATGCCAGCCCGTTTTTTGGGGTGTACACCCTTTTCGGTATACACCTTGGCACTATACAAACCGCAGCTCGGGGAGTTTTTCATAAAAATAAAACCACTGAGCTGGGCGCCCATGGGCGCTTGCTGCTTGCTGTAATCCCTTAAGGCATCGGTAACGTCAATATCCTTTTTATCACTGCCAACAACCCGAGGCTCGTCAAAGTCGCCCTGCAGTCGTATCGCCGGCCGAGGAATTCCCAAACCAATGGCCACCTCCGGGCATACCGGCTGGTAGTCAAAATATGGCGCTAGATCGCGAATACAAAATACTGAGCGCTTATGCCCCCCGTTATATCTCACCTCTTCCCCCAAAAGGCACGCCGATATGCCAATGGGGATTTTTTGCTCCTGCTCTTGTTGCATTGCTGAATTCTCCCGAACGACTAAATAGCCACTTACAATAAGGCAAACCATAGGCGTTATCGTCAAATCGCATATCACCTATTAATACATTAGCACTCATTACGCGTACAGCAGCGTTTGGGATGACCGACAGGACAGCCACGCGGCGGCTAACCGGGCAATTTGCAAACACAAAAAAGGGCCGAAGCAAGCTTCGACCCTTTTTTGTCGCCACGACCCAGTCGCAGCCTAGCACCTTGGCATCCCAGCTAGATAGGTTGACCGCCATAGTTCGACTGCGGCCTTTTTGGAGGGTCCGCCATTACGTTCACATCGACCGACTGAATCTTACCGCCGCTCGCCAAAAAGGCTTCTACATCGGCCTGCAACTGCAGACGCGCTCGCTCGCGCTCAGCCTCGCTAGTGCCAAGCTCCAAATTAACTGACGTATTAACCTCTTCATCGGTATCTACCTCAGTGTCATCCTCTATTACATCATCATATTCATCGCTCATAGCATTTACCACGCCAAAAAACAAAGTTAACGGACAAACATTCAATTTGCTGATTATTTATAGATGAAGTGAATGAGGCTAGCCAGCAATTTCGATAGATTTTTTAGCTTGTTTTTTACTAACTTTCGCGATTATCTAAACTCTTTGTTATTTAGCGTACTCATGCCGATTAGCGCGCGAAATAACCGACAAAACGCGCTAAACATTGCCAAAATGCGGCCACAAAAAAGCCCCAACAAGGGGCTTTTAGGACAACCATTCAAACAACTACTTAACGCTGATTAGAATTTACACAGCATCGGCACCCGTCTCGCCTGTGCGAATACGCACCACCTCCTCCAAGGGCTGTATAAAGATTTTGCCATCGCCAATTTTACCGGTTTGCGCCGCCTTGCTGATGGCCTCGACCGCCTGCTCCACAACATCATCGGACACCGCCATCTCTAGCTTCACTTTGGGTAAAAAGTCGACAACGTATTCGGCACCGCGGTAAAGCTCGGTGTGGCCTTTCTGTCGACCAAAACCTTTGACTTCGGTCACGGTCATGCCCTGAACCCCGATTTCAGACAGCGCCGTGCGCACGTCATCTAATTTAAAGGGTTTAACAACTGCTGTGATCAGTTTCATGCGGGATCTGCCTTATCATTGTTTTCATCATTAAGCACCGACGCGGCGCAAAGTCTCTACCGGCTCAATCTACAACACAGCGACCGCGAAAGGCAAATAATCCGTTCCTGCAGACAAAAAAAAGCGGCCGAGCAAGCTCGACCGCAAAGTTAACTACAACCAATGAAACAAGGGTTGGCGAGGCTAGGCCTCGCCGGAATCACTTAATTACCGCTGGTAAATTCTGGGTAAGCTTCCATGCCGCATTCGGCAATGTCGACACCCTCGAACTCTTCCTCTTCGGTAACGCGCACACCAATGATGGCTTTAATCGCGAACCAAACAATCAAGCTCGTTGCGAACACCCATACGAAGATAGTAAGCGCACCGATGATCTGACCGCTGAAGCTTGAACCGTCGTTAGTGATAGGCACTAACAGCAGACCGAGCAAACCAACAACACCGTGAACCGAGATGGCACCAACAGGGTCGTCAATTTTTAACTTGTCCAAGAACAGGATGCTAAATACAACCAGCACACCACCCATGGCACCAAACAAAGTGGCTTGCAAGGCAGAAGGCGTTGAAGGCTCAGCAGTGATGGCAACAAGACCCGCCAATGCACCGTTAAGCGCCATGGTTAAGTCAGCCTTGCCAAACATGATGCGGGCTACCAGTAATGCCGCAATCAGACCACCTGCGGCGGCGGCATTGGTATTCATAAATACCACAGCAACAGAGTTTGCACTTTCTACAGTTGCGGTCGCTAACACTGAGCCGCCGTTGAAGCCGAACCAACCCATCCACAGGATGAACATGCCCAAAGTGGCTAGTGGTAAGTTAGCACCAGGGATGGCATTAACAGAACCGTTAGCACCGTATTTGCCCTTACGAGCACCGAGTACAAGCACACCCGCAAGTGCTGCAGCTGCACCCGCCATATGAACGATGCCAGAACCGGCGAAGTCAGAGAAGCCAAGGTCGCCCAGTGTGTACATGCCGAAAACCGCATTACCACCCCACGTCCAAGAGCCTTCCATTGGGTAGATAAAGCCAGTCATTACAACAGCAAAGGCCAAAAATGCCCAAAGCTTCATGCGCTCAGCAACCGCACCGGACACAATAGACATCGCCGTTGCCACAAAAACAACTTGGAAGAAGAAGTCAGCCGAAGGCGCGTAAGTCGCGGGCTCGTCTGCGCCAGCGACACCATCGGCCGCAATGCCCGACAAGAATATATCGCCGCCGTACATAATGGCGTAGCCACACACAAAGTACATAAGGCAAGCAATCGCGTATAGCGCAACGTTTTTAGTTAAAATTTCTGTGGTGTTTTTCGAGCGAACCAAGCCCGATTCGAGCATGGCAAAGCCCGCCGCCATCCACATAACCAGTGCGCCACAGATCAAAAAATAGAACGTGTCTAAGGCGTACTGCAATTCAAATATTTGGTTTTCCATTGTTGTCTCCGGAAACGTCGAATTTACAGGGCGTCTTCGCCGGTCTCGCCGGTGCGAATACGTACAACTTGCTCGAGGGCAGATACAAAGATCTTACCGTCGCCAATTTTGCCGCTGTGCGCAGCTTTAGAGATCGCCTCCACGACCTGATCAACCTGAGTGTCCGCGACCGCAACCTCAAGCTTGGTTTTAGGTAAAAAGTCCACAACATACTCGGCACCACGGTAAAGTTCGGTGTGACCTTTCTGACGACCAAAACCTTTAACTTCAGTAACAGTAATACCCTGTACACCGATATCGGAAAGCGCTTCTCGCACAGCATCGAGCTTGAAGGGCTTGATAACAGCAGTAATTAATTTCATCGGACTGCTCCTAGTAATTTGCAGCTTGCACTGCGTTTGAAAAAATAGGCCGCTTTGCGAAAGCTAGGCGGCCAGCTTTAAAATTATTCGCCTAAGGGTAGGGTGTAAGACACAACGAACAATGGATCTTCATCTACAGAAATTAGCTCACCAGCGCTATTCAGATCGCCATCATTTGAACCGACTGGAGCACTGATGGTGAATGATAGGTTGTCGTTATACGCGTAGCTTAAATTCACGTGAGTCAGCTCATCGGTATCCTCAAAGTGTTGGCCAACCAACAGACCGAAAGAGCCCATTTCAAAACCT
>DATBNJ010000193.1:0-6672 GCA_036554385.1 Marinagarivorans sp.
GTCGCGAATTGCACGGATAATCACGTTGCTTTCTTGGAATAAAAACTTAGGCGCACTGACGCCGCTTGATGCCTCGGTAATGGATTGCCAAACGCGAACGAGGTAGTTGAAGTCATTTTGCAGGTCGATGGCGCTGCGGCCAACACCGGCGGTGCGCACAATGATGCTCATGCCCTTGGGCATATCGAGTGAGCCTAACGCTTCTTTTAATTGGGTGCGATCATCGCCGTCGATGCGTCGAGAAATGCCACCGCCGCGCGGGTTGTTGGGCATTAATACAAGATAGCGTCCGGCCAGGCTAATAAAGGTCGTCAGTGCCGCGCCTTTGTTGCCGCGCTCTTCTTTGTCAACCTGAACAATAACTTCGGTGCCTTCTTTAACAAGGTCTTTGATGCGGCCGCGGTCAGCTTTGCCGTCTTGTTTGGTGAAGTATTCGCGGGAGATTTCTTTAAGGGGGAGAAAGCCGTGTCGTTCGGCGCCGTAGTCAACAAAAGCGGCTTCTAGGCTCGGTTCTACGCGGGTGATTTTGCCTTTGTAGATGTTGGATTTTTTTTGTTCGCGTTGTTGGTTTTCGATATCGAGGTCGTATAGCCACTGGCCATCGACAAGCGCAACACGAATTTCCTCGGGTTGGCTGGCATTTATTAGCATTCTTTTCATCGTTTGTGTTCTCTTTGCATTTCGCAATTATGCAAAGCACAAACCCAAAAAGTGCGTGCAGCCGATAGCGGCTTTAGCGCAGTGCGGGCGGATTTTGGGCTGTTGTCAGCTTGATGATCCAGGCGCCTCTCATTTGACAAGTGGCATCTGATGAGGCGATGCACGGTGCGCGTACAGTAAAACAAGCGCTTCGGACGTCGCAGGTTTACCTGCGGGTTTCCGTGCGGAGCCAGAAGGTGTGGGCTTCACTGGCTCTTCAATTGCTTGTGGCTCAGAGGTTGAGGCAAGCTCAACCGCTGCTGTTAATTCGTCTATCGTTTCCCAAGCGGGTGAAGGCTGCTGAGGTGCTCGTGTTTAGGCCTTGCCAGACACGGTAGCGTCGCAAAAGCGTTCGTCGCATCACTGCGAAAGCTCGGGGTAGCGCAAAGTGGTTAGTGCTCACTTTGCTGCCAAAACTGCAAGCACACCATCGGGATGTGCGTTGGCTTTTGTCTATCTAAGTTTAAGTTAATTACATCAGTTGCTCGATTAGCGAGCGAGAGATGGGGGTTTGTGGCGGGAATTTGAGTTGCCTGGTAAACGCACCATCCCAGTTGCACAGTCGTGTATGGTCTACGAGCGTGCTGATTGTATACGTGGCGCAGTCACTCAATCGGTCCGAACTAGGTGAGCATGCGCTCGCAAGCAATAGTCTATTTGATCTAGTTCGGTGTGACAGCTGCTGGAGTGTAGCACTTAGGTATGGGGCTTTCAAATAATATGCAAGCATTTGTTGCAACGATTCGGCAGCTGTTATAGAGGAGTTGTCACGGTGTGTGTAGAATTGCGCGCTTTATGCGCTAGGTTTGCCCATGAGTGAAGTCAAATTTGTTGAAGTCCCTGAAGACTATGCGGGCCAGCGCTTGGATAATTTTTTGTTGGCGCGGCTAAAGGGTGTGCCAAAATCGGTGATTTATCGCGTGATTCGCAAAGGCGAGGTGCGGGTGAATAAGGGGCGCGCCAAGCCTGACCGCAAGTTGGTCGGCGGTGATTGGGTGCGCATACCGCCGATAAAAACCAAAGAGGTGGAGTCTGTCACGCCATCGCAGGGCCTTATTAAGGTGCTGGATGACTCGGTATTGTTCGACGATAAAGGCTTGCTGATTATTAATAAACCGTCCGGCCTGGCGGTTCATGGCGGTAGTGGCATTGATGTGGGTTTAATTGAAGCCTTAAGGCAAGCCTACAATGCGCCATTTTTAGAGCTGGTGCACCGCTTGGACCGCGATACCTCGGGCTGCGTGATGGTGGCTCGCAAGCGCAGCGTGTTAAAGCACCTGCAGGAAGCACTGCGCCAAAAAGGTGTTATTCAAAAGCATTATTTGGCCGTGGTTGCTGGCCGTTGGCCCAAGCATATTACGCAAGTGGATGCGCCGCTTAAGCGCTGTGAATACCCCAATGGCGAGCGCATTGTGCGGGTTCATTCGGAGGGCAAGGCGTCGGTCACAGAGTTTAAAGTGCTGCATTACTTTGACGACTGCACATTAGTAGCCGCCAAACCCCTAACGGGGCGAACTCACCAAATTCGTGTTCACGCGTTGCATGTGGGGCACTCGTTAGTGGGCGACGAAAAGTATACGCCCGTCGAGATTAACAAGGCGTTCCGCGCCCGTGGTTTAAAGCGCTTGTGCTTGCATGCGTTCGGCTTGCAACTGCGTTTTGCCGAGGGCGAGCCGTTATCCGTCCGTGCGCCGCTGCCAGCCGAAATTCGCCAGCCACTGCTGGCGATGGGTTTACCCGAGGATTTACCATGTTAGCGATTTTTGATTGGGATGGTACGGTTAGCGATTCGACAGGCAAGATCGTGCGCTGCGTGCAGTTGGCGGCCGATGAGCTGGGTTTTCCGGCCTTAGCGCCAGAGGCCATCAAAGATATTATTGGTTTGAGCTTACCAAACGCGGTGGCAAAGCTGTACCCCGATTTAGCGCCCGACGGCGTTGCGCTATTGGCGCAAACTTACAGTAAGCACTACGTGGCTGACGATCATGTGCCCGGCTTTTACGATGGCGCGCTCGAGGCGCTCGAGACCTTACACGACGAGCGTTTTACCCTAGCCGTAGCCACGGGTAAAAGCCGCAAGGGCATGGAGCGAGTGTTTGATCAGCTTGGGGTGCGCCATTTATTTGCTTTTTCGCGTTGCGCCGACGAGACCGCATCCAAACCCGACCCTTTAATGCTTACGCAGCTGCTGCACCTTGCCCAGCGTTGCCACACTCAGGCGGTGATGGTGGGTGACACGGAATTCGATATGGCAATGGCCAAAGCCATTGCTATGCCGAGAATTGCGGTAAGTTACGGAGCCCATCACATTAGCCGCCTACAAAACTACCAGCCCGCACTGTGCGTGGATGACCTGCGTCTATTAGTTCCGTGGTTTAAGCAGCAGCGCGAGGTTGTGAGTTAGCTGCATCGAGCGCAAATTGGCCAAGCGCGTTAATGCGCGAGTGGATTAATACCAAAGCTGCGCAAAAACGCCATTGTTGTAATCAGCGGCAGGCCGATCAAGGCGCTGGGGTCGTCACTGCTTACCCGCTCGAATAAAAGGCTGCCTAGCCCTTCGCTTTTAAAGCTACCGGCGCAATCGATGGGGTTGTCAACGGCCACATACCGCTTTATTTCTTGTTCGCTGAGCACTCTAAATTGCACTTGCGTGGGAATAACCGCAGTGCGGCTAGCTTCGCCATGCACAACGCACACGGCGGTGTAAAACATCACGCTTTTCCCCGATTGTGCTCGCAGCTGTGCAATGGCTTTGTCGGTGCTGCCGGGTTTTCCCAGCACGTGAATTTGCTCGGCTGCGTTTTGCTTATTGGGGTTTTGAATGCAGGCGACCTGATCGCTGCCGATAATAATACTGCCGGGGTGCGAGCGTCGGGTTTGGTGCGCGACCTTTTGGGCTTTTAACTGTGCGAGCCGCAGGGCAGTGGCTTCTGGATGTTCGGCGGCAAGTGCTTGCTCGTCAATATGGGGGGCGATACACACTGCCGAGACGTTCAGTTGTTCGAGCAGGGCTTTGCGGTACCGAGATGACGACGCCAGAATAATAGGGGCCATGGTAAGGTTTAGCTCGCAATGGGGTTGGCGGATAACACGGCGTTAATTACCAGACGTTCACCGTTGCGGTAAATTTCCAGCAGGATTTTTTCGCCGGGGCGCGATTCTTTAACCTCTTGCATGCTGCGCAGGCCACCGTTCAGGCCATTGCTGACTCGAGTATTGTTGACCTTGACGATGATATCGCCCGGCTGCAGGCCGGCAATATGCGCAGGCCCGTTGTTGTAAACCCCCGTCACTAAAAGGCCGTGCGGTGACGGCAGCCGATAGCGGCTGGCAATTTGTGGCGAGATAGGCTGCGCCGTTACGCCTAACCAGCCGCGCACCACGCGACCAAATTCAATAATATCGTTAAGGCTTTGCAGGGCGGTTTCGGCTGGAATGGCTAGCCCCACGCCGTTTAAGTCGTTATCGCCAATGCGATCGAGCATGGCGGTATTAATGCCCACCAAATTACCATAGGCATCAATTAAGGCGCCCCCGCTGTTGCCGGGGTTGATGGCGGCATCGGTTTGAATAAAGTTTTCGAAGGTATTAATGCCAAGACCGTAGCGCCCGACTGCAGAAATAATACCCTGGGTCACGGTTTGCCCCATGCCAAAAGGGTTGCCGATGGCAAGCACAATATCGCCAACCTGCATGGTTTGTGGTGTTTCGATGGGGATGGCAATAAGTTGGTCGAGCTCGATTTTTAATACCGCGAGGTCATTTTCTTTATCGACGCCAATCAGATCGGCTTGCGCATCTCGGCCGTCTTGCAATTGCACAACAATTTCATCGGCGCCTTGTATTACGTGGTTGTTGGTTAGCAAGTAGCCATTTTCGGTAACGATAACACCAGAGCCGAGCGCCGATTGCATGCGCTCTTGGCGCGAGGAGTCGGCGTTGTTAAAAAAGTGGCGAAATAACGGGTCGTCAAACAGCGGGTGGCGGGCGCGTTTTAGTTTTTTGCGGGTGTAGATGTTTACAACCGCAGGCGAGGCGCGCTGAACCGCCTGCGCGTAAGAGGTGGGCTGCCCCCAGGTGTCGTTAGGGGTAAAAACGCCGCTGACGCGAGGGTTGATCTGCGGCATAACCACCAAGGTGATTAATGCCGCCAACAGCCCGATGATCAAAGGCCAGCGGGCGTATAGAAAAGCTTGGTAAAGCACGACTTAGCGCGCGTCTGACGACTTGGGCGCGTGGTTGGCGGTACGGGATTCGATAGTGTCAGCTTCTTCGCGCTCTTCGTTGAGGCCAAACTCCTCACTGAGCACTCCGCCGCCGCCGGGGGCTTTGGGGGCCCAGTCTTTCGGGGCTTCTAAATCCGCAGGGTTGAGGTTTTGTAAAACGCCTTTGCTGCTAAGCAGTTGCTCTTCATCGCTTTGCGCCAATATCGCGCGGCTAACATCAGCGCTGGTTAGGTTTAGCGCACCACTGACTAAGTGGTCGCGCAGCTCGCGCTGGCGCTGCTGTGTTTCGGCCACTAATCGCGAGGTGTCGACGAAGTGCTGGGCAACGTTTTGCTGATATTGGCTAAATTCGTTTTGCAGGGTGTTGTAACGCGCCTCGATATCTTTGGGCTGGCGAGCACTGCTAATAATACGCATAACTAATGCCCCCAACCCCGCACCTGCAATCAGGCAAATAATACTGGTGGCTATAAGCGCTGATGTAGAGATCACTCTAAATTCCTCTCAAATTAACTGTTTTTTATCCTAAAACGCCATCCTCAACGTTCCGCGGAGTCACAAAAGACCTCCAGGGACGGAGGAAATGCAGAAGGTCGTCAGGAACGAACTCTGCCCACTAACGGTCAAATCATACAGTAAGTTATACCGTGATGCTGTATGCACTGCGCTTTAGATTATGAAGTATCTCCGTCAAAATGCGCAGTAGAATTTACGCTTTGCACCACTTTTGGGTGGCGCGCGTTTAGCTTTTTACTTTGAATACCTTGGCGCACCGCCACGCACACTTTGTTATGGCGACATTCGCGCCCAGAGTGGCTCACGCTTATGCTTGGTGGTCTGTGGTGTCTTGCATTGGTTGCTTAGCGTTGGCGCGGTACTCGCTGGGGGATATGCCGGTAATGCGTTTAAAAAACCGCTGAAAGGCCGACTTGCTGTTAAAGCCCGCCAAATACAGGATGTCGGTAATCGAGGTGTCTTTATGCTCTTGCGAAACCAGCAGCCGCTGCGCCTCTGCCACGCGATAGCTATTAATAAACTCAAAAAAGTTTTTGCCGAATTGTTGGTTGATCACCATTGAGATATCGCGCGTGGCGCGACCGAGGTGCTCGGCAAACTGCTCGGCCGTTAGGTTGGTTTGCAAGTAGAGCTTGTCGTTTTCCATGCTGGCCTTGATGGCTTCGGCCAAGGTGTCGACTTTAACCGGTGGGCTTTTGGGTGCATTTTTGGGTTTGGCGGCCGAAAGGGCGCGCCCCAGTTGCTGCTGGGTAACCGAAACACTATAGCTAAACAGCACCATCAGTAGTCCAAAACCCATGTAATTGCTGGCGATGCCAAGAATGTCGCCAATGCTCGTCTGCTGCTGCCATAGTCGCGACAAGGTGCCCCCGAACAGCTGGCTTAAAAACGTCCAGCCCCAAAATATGGCATAGCCGATACACAGCAGGCTGAGCCAGTTTTTGCCCGTGGTGTTGTCGTTCGAGTAAAAGTTTTGCATTAAGTGGGAGGCCGATAACGCAACGGGTATACACGCCAGTGCATACACCGCGGGCAAGCCTTTCATAATCAACCAAATATCTTGCATCAGTCGGCGGTAGGGGGATTCGCTGATGCCTTTAAGGTCGGAGAGGTTGATGCCTAAGCTAAGCAAAATCACAATAATGACCACCGTGGGAATCAGGTGCACGAGCTGCTTTCGGTTGAAGTCGAAGTCTGCTTGAGTAATTGCTGTAATGTAGAAGAACAGGGC
>DATBNJ010000008.1:0-2244 GCA_036554385.1 Marinagarivorans sp.
GCAGCAGTAAAACCATCAAGGTGATCGAGCAAGAAAGCGCCAACCTTTGGTTTGGTAGTCACGATAACGGCAGTACTATTTATGTTAAGTTTCGTCGCTACCCAACGATGGCGGTGATGGATGACTTTGCCGAAGACTTGCTGAGCACAATCAATAAGCGCCAATCGAAAAATCTGGTGATTGACTTGCGCGATAACTATGGTGGCAATTTTTTTGTCGGTTTAAAGTTGGCCGAGCGCTTAGTGCTAGCGGACTCTATCGACTGGAAGGCGGGGGTGTATACCTTGATTAACAATCAAACATTCTCTGCCGCGATGAGTAATGCGGCGCAATTTCAGCAAATTTTGAATGCTAAACTTGTCGGGCAAGCGACGGGGGCGCGGCCTTCGGGTTACCAAGATATGGGGCAATTTTCGCTGCCTCATTCCAATGTTGTGATTACTTACTCTAAGCGCTTGTATCGCTTTCAGCGCACGCGTGCCGATGCCGTTTTTCCCGACATCACAATTCCATTTACCATTGACGACCTTCGAGAAGGCAATGATAAAACGCTGGAGTGGGTTTGGTCGGATATCGAATTACGTCAAAAATCGCGTGCGCCCTAAAGCGTGTCCAGTGCCTCGTTGTTATCGTAATGGGCTAGCAGTAGTGCATCGCCCCAGCCGTGTTCGCCCTCACAGGCGACAATCGCCACTTTTTTTATCCACTCGGCGCAATCGGGGTGTTGTAGAACGCGCGTTTTTAAGTCCTGCCAGTACTGCTGGGGTTGCTCAGTAAAAAAATTGAGATTGGTCAATGAGGGCTCATCGTAATCGGGTTCCACCTCGGGAAACTTACCTTGTGCACGCACCAGGCGAATAAAAGCATCAAGACTATAGCTGTCGTCCCGTGTTGGGTCTATTTGAATAATAAAGCACTTCATGTTGGGCTCTCGGCGGGCGTGAGGCATCAGTATACCGCGCGTTGGCTTATGGGCTCTAATGCTTGTGGATTTCAGTGGAGTGTTTGCGCAGGCTTAGCTGGGCTTCTAAACTTAATGGCAGTATTTCTAATGGCCGCTTGAGCAAGCTCAACTTACTCAAGGCTACCGAACCCTTAGCCCTCAATCGAGTGACATCCCCATGAAAAAACAACTTTTAACGGCCTTGTTTGGTTGCTTGTGCACCAGTGTTGCCGTTGCAGTCAGCGCTAACAGCGACACGGGGGATTGGCGGGGCAAAAAGGCCGCGGTTTCGCTAACCTACGATGATGCCTTAAGTGTCCATATTGATAACGTCAAGCCGACACTGGATAAATACGGGTTTAAAGGTACCTTTTATGTCACCGTGAGTAGCGAGCCGTTTAAGTCTCGAATGGATGAGTGGCGTAGGTTGGCCAAAGAGGGGCACGAGTTGGGCAACCATACGATGTTTCACCCCTGTGATGGCAGTCTGCCCGGCCGTGATTGGGTCTCCGAGGCGACTGACTTGTCTAAATGGACCGCCCAGCGCATGGTCGATAATATCCGCATGACCAATGTGCTATTACAGGCTGTCGACGGCAAGACCGAGCGTACCTTTGCCTATACCTGTGGTGATAAAAGTGCCGCGAAGGGTGAGTCCTTTGTTGCACAGGTCATGCAGAACTTCCCCGGTGCTCGCGGCGTGCAAGGCGGCTACGATACCCTAGCAGGCATGGACCTTAGCGATATTCGCTCATTTATGATTATGGGCGATAGCGCCGACAAGCTCATTAGCCGCGTTGATGAGGCAATTAAGCAGGGCGCCCTTGCGGTATTTTTATTCCACGGCGTGGGCGGTGAGCACGGGCTAGACGTGTCGAAAGAAGCTCACGATGCGCTTGTGGCCTATCTCGATAAGCGCAAGCAAGAGGTCTGGGTCGCGCCCATGATTGATGTGGTTGATTACGTAAAGTCCCAGCGCTAAGCCACACTCGGGGTATCGGCCGCATTTTGGTTTTCTCGGCTTGTCGGCAGCCCTATTCAAGCAGAAAGCGAGGACAGGCACTCCTCAATGTTGATGAGTAGATGCAGGCGATGGTTAGGAATAATATGCTGAGTGCGTTGAACAGTACGGATTGGAAGTTGTTTGGGCATGATGGGGTAGCGGCGTTGTTGGGGACGAAGCCGACGACGCTGGTGTCGAGGATTAAGCGGATGGGGTTGAAGGCTGGGGATTGAGGCTTGGCGGGGTAATTGCCGACAATAGGATTTATTTGCTGCCAATATTTGGCGCTTGTTACGTT
>DATBNJ010000045.1:0-4793 GCA_036554385.1 Marinagarivorans sp.
TACATTGGCCGAGCCTTCGCTACCTTGGGCGGTAACCGGTGCCGCGCTATCGCCGGCTTGAGTGGGGTGCACACCGGTCGCGGGTTTTAAGTTAAGCCGCTTTTCAATGCGCTGCCACACTTTGGGCGAAGGCGCCTCAGAGGGAATGGCATCCGATAATTTGCCGAGGTAGGCCTCCCAGCGCCACACGCAATGCCGTAACTCGGTATGTAATAACAATAACTTTTTAAAACGAATTCTAGCGGGGCCTTGCAAGCTGCCTAGCGCATATTCAGCAGCTAAACAATTCATACGCTCTTCGGTTAAATAATTCATCGCTCAATACACCTTTGCAATAATTTTAAGCCACGGCGAATCCAGCTTTTTACCGAGCCTAACGGGTGTTTAGTGTGAGACACAATCTCGCTATGCGTTAAACCTTTAAAATAGGCGAGTTCGATAATCTGTTGCTGTTGCTTATCGAGGTGGCTATTCATGCAATCGTCGATGACCGTTTTTTCTCGATCAAGCGCTAAAGCTTCGTCGGGCGAGTCGTCATCAGAAACGCTTTCGGGCGTTGCCTCATCACTGCTTTCTTTTCGGCTTTTAGCTGACCGGAGAATATCGATAGCGCGGTAGCGCACGATACTAATCATCCATGCTAATACCTCTCCTTTGCTGCGTTGATATTCCCCGGCGTTATGCCAAATTTTTACGAATGCATCTTGCAACGCATCTTCTGCTAAATCGCGACGTCCTAATATTTGCAAACTTACGGCGAATAACCGCGCGGAAGTTAGCGCATACAGCTGGGAGAATGCGGCGTGATCGCCCTGAGCGGTATTGCTTAATAAACGAAAGTGATCATCGGCACTCATTTTTTGAAATCCTTCGACTTAACATCTGAATAAGGCTACACATTGTTATTAAAATTCGAAATACAGTGGCCACTCATGTTATAGCCACTGCATTGCGGTGAGCCTTTCTATGCGGAGTTATAAGCTCTTCATATATTCCACTAGCGCAGTTTTTTCAGCACTGCTCAGTTCCACTGTAGTACGGCCTGAATAAATATCCATTACCTCTTCCAACGTTTGTGCACTACCATCGTGGAAGAAAGGCGCGGTATAAGCCACACCACGCAGGCCTGGCGTTTTAATGCCACCGGCTAAACCGCCCTGGGGCGCATTGAGTACGATGGTGCTAGAAAGCACGGGGCCTGTGAATTCTGGCGTGCTATGGCAGCCAGCACACTGCGCTTTACCGTTAAATAATTCAAAGCCCGTTTCGGCAAGCGCCTCGTCAAATGCCATGGGCGCGGGGCTCACAATACTACGCTGAAACATTTGAATGTCCCGTAATGACTGCTCGTCAATATCGTTACCTGGCGCACCAGCTTCAGCGTCGGCTAACGCATTCAGGAGTTCTTCCGGCGGGGGGATGGCGAGCTGTGGTGGCACGGTGCCGGTGCTAGTACCAAAGGCACCATTGGCATGCATTACCAAGTCGTACACCGCTTCGGCTTGGCTGGCTAACGCAAGGTCGTCTTCGCCAGTAATAAATAAACCGTCCCAGTCATAGGCGTAGTTTTGCTCATCGAGGTCAACAAAGTTCCAAAGTGGAGGCGTATCAGTAGGGTTATCTACGCCATCATCCAAAACGTTATCAGGCAGTGCGCGAATATCGAAGCGGCCTGGGCCCCAACCTTGTAATGTTGCCACCAGATCCTCGCCCGCTGCTTGCACGAACGGTGTGAGCGATAAAATGGTACCGGCATTCATTGCGGTATTGGGAATCCCGTCGATGCTAGGCGCACCGATGGGCAAGGCGGTGAGCTCGCCCGCCGATAATTCAAAGTCGGTCTTAGCGACATTCACATGACACAAAGCACAAGTAATACCCGCTGAGGTCATCATGTCGCTATCGGGGTCGTCGTAGAAACCGCGCACCCCAATAACCGCGTCGGCTTTAATCAAAGCGCGCGTAATGGCCGGGTTTGCCAAGGCGGCTTGCTTGGCTTCAAAGTCGTCACCCAATAAAACGTCGACAATAGCCTGCGGGACCTTGGTCAGGTCAACCTGTGCACCGACACTCACAGCGGTGCTGGGGTCGAGACCGTTTAATAACTCATGCAGCCCTAAAACGCCGCCAAAAAAATCTTCATTGCCAAAGGTTTCGTCCATAAAAATGTTCTGCCCGCGAGCCACACCGTCACCATCGGTTTTTTGCAGCCTGCGCAGCACCGGCTGAATCATTGTGGCCTGGGTCATAGTTACAACCATCATATCGCTGGCGCGGTAGAAATTAGCGTTAGCGCGCTGCCATTGGTCGTCTTTGTAGACGGCAACTTCTGCCAGCTCCGGGTGGGTCGGTGCAAAATCTAGCGCAACCTGAATTTTGATATCGTCAGTTAAGGTCGCGTCATTATCAAAGCGCAACTCGTAGGCATCACCGGCGGCACTCATCGTATCGGCCAAAGTGCCACCCGTGGCTTGATAGACTTCCAGCACCGCGTCTTCACTTAAAGCGCCGGCGGGAATGGTGATGATTAACTCGCCACCGTCAACCATAAAGGTACCGCCGGTTGCTGCGACCACATCGGTTTTTAACAAGGGGGTTGGCGAGCTATCACGGGAGCCGCTGGAGCCTGAACTGCCGCACCCTACGGCAAAGAGAACGGCAAGTGCGGCGGTAATCGCTGGCGGTGTAAGCGCGAGCCGTCGAATGGATACGGCTAACATTGTGGCGGGTATTTGAGCTAACGCTGATAACTTCATGGTGCAAATCCTCTCTGTTCCGAAAAACGCCCCGCTACTGCTTGCAGCACTACAGGGCCATGGACTCACATAACGGATGGCAGAGGGCTTTTGGATGCAAATAAATTGAAATTTTTAGCATCCCGCCGAGTTTAAAGGAAAAAAGGCTGACAAATCAGTTGCCTATAAAAATGTCACTGCTCACCCTTGAATGCCATTACTGGCCTGCTGGGTAAGATTTTGATGAGTCTCAGAGAAAAGGCATGCTCTAATTGGCATTGGCTCCCAAGTGATCCAAGCAAAGCAGCACGTATAAGCCCTCGGGTACGCGCAAGTATGTCCATGCACGTCACTGCGCACCTAAAGAAATGCGTCGAAGCGGAGCGGGCGCCTAACGTTTCGGTTAAATCGCTACTTTTGATGCATGTAAAACGCAAAAAAATAGCGCCATAGGGCGCTATTTTTGTTCGGCAAATCTAGCCACTAGTAAAGTATTTTACCATTACCCAATATGTTGGCATGGCAATCATCTTGGCTATTTAGGCAATTATTAATAAAGGCCTCACTGGTCGCGCTATCCCAACCGTTAACCCAATCTGCATGCCCAGTACTTCCTGGGGCAACACCGTGCATGTCTGATGACAACATTAGGCTTTCACTCTGACCCTCGTAATCTACAACATAACGTAAGTTTACAGTAATCTCTGGTAATGGTACTGGATGCGATACAGGGCAGGTGCGATTTTCAGTATCGGCCGTGTGCAACTCCCCTTCTAGCCATAACTTAACGCCATCCCAACACTGCGGAAAATGCACAGCTAAAGTTAGAATCTCACCTTTGGAGCAAGCCGGAATGCTATCAAACTTTTCACTCATTCTTTCAGAGCAGAGCCAATGATAATCTCGACCAATCAAACCTAGGCCTTTCGGCAAATTGTCAAAGCCGACACCGCTTAAGCCGTTATAGCCTTCTTTATAGTAAAAAATAGAGTTTTTAGGAATCATCGGCATTTTGGTGTTGTTATCCAAAAGCGCAGGCGCCCAATAGGCCGAGCGATTAAGTGTACCGCCCTTGCACGTTGAGTTGCCGATTTCAGCTAGCCTTGTTGTATCGCTAAATGCATCAACAGACGTGTTACCCATAAATACATGCAAATGGCTATCACCCTCACCCATTGGGTAAACAAGAGGGTCATCGTAAGCGAAATGACTAAATTCACATTGCGTTCTAAACGCGCCAATATCAGAATTTACATTTTTCTCGCCGCCGGATTTCACACGAGGCCCATCGAATCCTTGATGACCTGCAGGCATATTGAGATCAAAGCCTGCACAGTCGTGCCGCCCAGAACAATTTGCAGGCTCATTAACAAGCTCCGTTTCCACCTTAGACGAAAACTCACAACGATAAGGTCCGCCAGCCCACTCAAAATCAGCTTTCGGCCAGTTGCCTTCTTTACAATTCCATGCCGACATTCCATTAAATGCTTTTTTGTAAACCCACTGCACGCCGTTGCCAAAACGCATCTCTCGAAGGCCCGCAAAATCACACGATTTGGGTTGATTGAGCCCGTGTTCATTAGCACAGTGCGTCCAGCTAACAACGGGTTCGGAGGGGTTGTTCTCGCTTTCTAATGATCCTTCACATGATTCGCTTGTTTGTGCAGCGCTTGTGTGTGCTGATGCCAAAAGGCTCAACAACATCATAGAAAATAGGTACTTCATCTTTTAAATAACTCTCATAAATAAGGCAGTGATAACCACCTGCTACACATTATAAATTAACATGCCAACAGTGAGGTTTTGGCGCCAGGCACTTATTTGCCTGCGAAGTGATACTAACCCATAATTATAAATACGCATTAAAAAAATAGCGCTTATTTAAAAATAAACTAACTTAAAAATTATTTCTGTTTAGTGGTTATAGAAAATCGGTATTTAGCGATGGGTTTAAATGAAAAAATATAGAATCACCTAACATAATCATTGTTTTGGTTATAGTTATATTTTTACAACACCGCTGACCGTACCCACAGGAAAATGAGCAATAAACCAATA
>DATBNJ010000051.1:0-4290 GCA_036554385.1 Marinagarivorans sp.
CAACCGGCTCAAAGGTGTTAACTTTCGTTTCAATTTTTGTCACTGTACCGCCAGCTTTGGCCACCGCGGTATCATTCGGCCTATCGGTATAGTGGACTTTGCCGTTAGCGTCGGTCCACTGGTAAATATCGGCCTGCGCCAGTGCACCGATAGTACATATCGCACCAGCGCTGCTTAATAACCACAGGCAACGCACCACGCTTTTAAGCCCTCGCAAGTGATAATGCAAACAGGCCCGCAAATATTGAAAGCACCGCCGCACAGGCTTGGTCAATAGCGCGAATCTCACGCTTAAAAAGGCACTGTGTATTGCCATAGTTAATCTCGATAATAAAGTGCCCTAAAGGCTATACGCTGAAGTATAAGCTAGTACAGCCGATGCGCCATAACACCGGCTATGAAAACGAATCCTGTAAATCGGCTTTTAACTCCGAAGGCGGCATAATCCAAATATCCGCATCCGGCCCTGGGAAAACCCCCACACTCAACCCATCTTGCTCCAAGCCCGGCACCCACTTCATAAAAAACTGCGGTAATGCAATGCCCATCGCGATTAACCCATCACTGTTTGCAGCCGCATAAGCTTTGGCGAAGTCCTCATGGGGCCAAACAGGAACCACCTCTTGAGCGGTATCATCAGCATTCACCTTCAGAAACTCGTTATTCTCATTGACCAAAATCCAAAGCTCCCGCGCTTCGGCCACTAGGTCCAAAAAACACTCGTAGCGCTCAACGCCCTCAAGCTGGCTAATATAGTCAAAATCGTCTTTATTCATACCGGTGAACCTTATATTCAATACGCTTTTATGCTGAGTCACAGCGTGACCTAAGAGCACAAATTGCGGAGCATAGTTCAATCACCGATGAAACACACGAATTAGTCGTCTCTAGCCGGTAGCTCACTTTTCATGCGCGCCTCATTTTATGGGCACAAGCCTTCGTCAACCTAAGTCAGTAGCATTAAGCCTGATGTGTAATCCCCCCTAGCGTGTAATAACCTAGAGCAACTCGGTACAATGTCACCCAGCAATCGATATTGAAACCGAATTGAGTTAACCCCCATGAAAGTAGGACGCAACGATCCGTGCCCCTGTGGCAGCGGCAAGAAATATAAGCGCTGCTGTATTGGTGTCGCCGCCAAACATAGCGCTGACTTAGCGGATGACATCGAGCAAGCGCTGGCGATGACCCCAAACCTTAGCCTCGACGAGCTTAATGTTATGGCTCAACATAAAGTCGCGCAGCGTAATAATCGTGCAGTAGACGATTTTTGTGGTTTATCACCCGATCAAATGTTCAATTGGATGTACTCTGCGTTTAGCGAGCTCGAAGGCGTCACGCTCACGACACCTCAAGACCTCTCAGCCAGCCCGGTAATGCGTTACTTGACGCTAATTATTGACGAGACGATAGCCAATGGCGGATCCTTTAAGGCAACAGCTAGAGGCAACCTACCCACAAAGCTGGTCAAACAAGCCAGCCAGTTACTGCCCGAATTCGACATTGCTCGGTTTGAAACAGACCCAAGCATCAGTGAGTTTTGCGGCAGCAACGAAGACAAATTTAACGCCTTGCACTACACCCGGGTACTTGCCGAAATCGCAGAGATCATCTCTTTCAAAAACGGTCGCTTTTTTATCACCGGCAAAGTGCAGCAGCGCTGTAAAGAACAGGGAGTTTCGGGATTTTATTTGCCGCTATTTGAAACCGCAGCCAAACATTACAACTGGGGCTATTTTGATGGTTTCTCTGACGATGTCAGTCTAGCGCCGTTTTGGCTGTTCATGCTCTGGCGTATCCAAAAGCACGGCTCACTAGAGCGCCTGATCGACGAAGTGTGCATTGCCTTTCCAGACCTATTATCGCAACTTCCAGAAGATTCTTACGCCTCACCTCAAGAACAGCTGGCAACCTTAATCGAATCGCGTTTTATCAACCGTTTTTTGCAATTTTGGGGCTTTATTTCTATAGACCCAAAAAAATACAGAGACCGCGTAAGGATTGCTAGGGACTTAACGGTGTTACCGCTACTGAAGCAGAGCTTAACGTTCTCGGTTTGAACCCGCTTAAAGGTTAGACGAAATGGGGGCACTTGGTGCCGCTGTTTATCCCTTAAAGGTTGAGTCACCTTTACATCACCATTGTCGCCACCGAAAAGTCAGCCGTAGCGCAAGGCTATTAATAAACTCAACGTGGCGCGGCGAAATTTTGCGTCCAGTAATAACGGTATTGCGACGATGGGCTGGACGCATAGCCCGAACCAAACACGGTAAAATTACCAGACATTAAAGCATCGCAATGTCCGGCCTCACTGGTTTTCCATTGCTCCATGGTGGCAGCAACACCTGCATTGCCAGCGGCAATATTTTCAGCCACAGTGCGCCAGCTAAAACCAGCCTGATTCACTCGCGAGCCCACGTTAGAGCCGTCACTACCGGTGTGAGAAAAGAAGTTATTCTTTGCCATATCGTCCGAATGTTTTTGCGCTGCCTGCTGTAAATCACAGTGCCAGTTTAATTTGCGCACAGGCGGTTTAAGCGCGGACACGCCGTCGGTGTTACAGGTGTAGCCAGCCGCCCGCAATTGATTCACCGCGTCTAGCATCGCTATATCCCTCTCACTCATACACTGGTCAATGATCGCTTGCGACGTGGTATACACATCGCCGACCGTTGTAAATTGCCACTGATAAGATGCAGGCGCTGTGCCGTCTTCTGACATCACCTCAGAGCTTACGGCTACCGAATAAACCGTATCGGGTGCTAATAAATTTGCCGGCGTAAACTCAAAAACCCCGTCACCCAAATACTGCAAATTCCCGGCAACAGCGGCAGCGTTACGAGTAACCGTTATTAAGTCACGGGAATAACTGTTCGCCATAACTTCAGCGTTAAATTGAATATTGATCGTGCTGGTCAAGGCGATTCGATCGGCGTTACTTGCCGGCCATTGAGCTACCGCCGCAAACCCGCCACTGGCAACACTTGAGCTGGCTGAAGAGCTTGAGTTAACCGGTGCTAGGCTACTCATACTGCCACCCGCAGTCCCATCAGCTGGCGCATCATCACTGCTGCCACAAGCGGCTAACCCGGCAAATATTACTGCGGTAAAAATCGCTTTAAAAAATTGACTCATAGATAAACCTTCACACCTGTGCGTTAAACGCTTAGCGCTTTTTGTGGATACTGATTAGGCGCTTAGAGTCAGGAAGCCGGTAGATGTTCATTTTGCTGAAACAGCCATGTGCCACAGGGCTGAACGCCGGTTCGATACACGGTTTAAATCCTAGGTTGTTCAATTTTTCGCGTCTAAGGCCCAATCAAAAAGTGAGGCTTGGCAAAAGCGTTTAAGGAATTGAGTGAAACTTGACCTGAGATGAATAAATGTTACACGGCGTAACTCCACTTCAGCAATAGAGCTAGAAAACGACGGAATCCCAAGTAAATCAAGCCGTTAACCTGCCGTATCTGGCTTTATCTGCTAACCCAGAAGCCCAACGTGCCGCCATTGCTGCGGCGCGGAGCAATGGCTCGTTTAATGGTAGTGTCCATTTAGCAGCTAGCCCCATAGGGCAAGCTGTCGCTGGTGGTCTGCCTTTGGCTAACCGAAGCCTGTAATACCCAGTGCTCAGCGCATCCTCCCTACTATCAATACAACACCTCAAAAGACTTCTAAAAATTAGCTCTCCCCCTAGAAGCGCTCGGGGCAACCCGAAAATTCGGAACTCAGTCCTAAAAATCTTGAAATACTCTTAATAAGAGATTGGCTAAGCCAAGATTAAATGGACGAACCGAGTCACTATTCTTTAGCGCCTGTCCTCTCAGCGCTGTAAGGGCGCGTGCCTGCGTTTTTTCGTTCCACGTGAACACCATTTTTCAGCAACCGCGAACTGCAAACCGATTTGAACGGGTAAAAAAAACTATTCAATGTTTTGTATTTGCTCATTGAGCAGCGGCCTAGACCCTAACAAACTCAATAAGTTATCGAAAAGAAACCGCTCAAAAATGCCTGTTTGCCCACCAAACTGCCCACCACTTGCCTCTGGCTTTTACTAAATCTTAGTGGTTAGCAATGGAAAAACAGTGCCGTTTTTACGCTGCTGTTAAGGTTTAAAAATAGCAGTTTTGAAAGGCTTTATCGAGCACGATTTCCGTCAACATGGCTTGGCCATTTTTTTGCTTTTTCTATGTGATACTGATGAGTTAGCAGAAACTCGTCCAACCTTAAATGGATATCATGGTGTCCATTTTAATAGAATTAAGCTTAATTTGGATGCTATGGTATCCAAGA
>DATBNJ010000067.1:0-10441 GCA_036554385.1 Marinagarivorans sp.
ATGCTGATTAATTTTTAATCAATACGTGGCTATTATTTAAACAACCGTCGTCACCAGCCCTATCACCTCGGTTCCATTATTCGCGAGGGCAGCCAGCAGATAGACAAGCTTACTAAAAAGCGTGTTTATGGATGGGCACTAGCTATACTTGATAGGAGCCTCTAGAGGCCAAGATTTTCTTATTTCGACTCCAGAAACCCTCACATTCATCGTTCAATTTTACGTATTGATCTGCGAAAAATAACGCAAATATTTTCATTTTTTACCTTCTTTTGTTTAATTTACTTTGGCGCCTTTGCATTCCTGAGTACGTCTTTTGTTGGAAATGTGAACTCGAACCAAGTAAATGCAGCACCTAAAAACGGTATGGGTTTCACACTATGAAAAGAAAGTGTCAGACGGGTTAATTAAGTGCAAAAAGTTGAAATATTTTGACGTGGTTTGGTCTGAGTAAGGTGGTATAACCAATTGGTAGTGCGAGGATACCGAAGGACATATTCCGACCTTCGGTGATTTTCGGGGTTTAATTAAAGCAAAGGGATGTGATGTAGAGACGGCGCTTGGTTACTTCAAAGCTCGCACGCATAACCCAACCCTTATATAACTATAAATAGGAAATTCCCATGTCCAATCAATCACTCATGATCGAGGGTCTAACCAGAACCAGTATCGCGCTAAGCGCTTTGCTGTTGGCGGGCTGTGTTTCTGAGTCTACCCCCACAGAATCGTCATCCAGTTTAAGTGTTGCGCCCGCTTCAAGTAGCGTGGCGAGCTCGGAAGCACCAATATCCAGTTCAAGTGAGTCGAGCAGTAGTTCTATACCGATGCCTGTTAGCTCGAGCGCAATGTCCAGTTCTTCGAGCGCACCTGCGGCTATTGATTGGCCACTTGTGGTCGCGATCAATGCCGGTGGTGATGCTACCACTATGGATGGGATTGAATTTATTGCCGATAAGTATGCAGGCGGCGGCTCACTGAACAATACAGTTGACAGTGTTTTGGGTGGGACGGTCTACCAGTCTGAGCGCTACGGCGCACTGAAATATGAAATTCCAGTAACCGCTAACGGTAGTTACACCGTTAAACTGCACTTTGCTGAAATTTATCAAACAGCCGCAGATGCGCGTAGCTTTAGCGTTGCCATCGAGGGTAATCCGGTTATTACGGGTTTGGACCTGTTTGCCGAGGTTGGTCATGACGTGGGCTATACCGAAACCTTCGAAAACATTGCCGTCAGCGACGGTGGCGTTTCCATTGAGCTAATAGCCGGCACAGAGAACCCAACCATTGCTGGTTTTGAGATTTATTCCGGTGATGGTGAACTGGATACCTCAGTGGTTTATGAGCCTGCTAAAGACTTCTCTAAGTTTTCGGCCTACCAAGGCAGGTACGAAGAGGCAACCACCATCAACGCACGGCACGCCACTGGCCATGTTGGCGATTTTTTCTTTACCCACTGGCAAGATCGCGGCACAACCACCATGGACCTAGAGACCAATGGCGAGTTTCAGGTTAACTGGACATCGGATACGGGTAATTATGTTGGTGGCCCTGGCTGGCATTACGGCGATGAAAACCGTGTCATTGGTACCCGTATTGATAGTGACAGTGGCGCGAGCTTCTTTACCATCTATGGCTGGGGTTATAACAAAGACCAAAACCGGAGTGACCCTTATCACTTAGTTGAGTACTACATTCTTCTGCGTGGCACCTATAACGTGTTGGGTAACCCAGGCGCAACGCGCGGGATAACCTTTACTAGCAACGGGGTGGAATATCAGACTGTAAGATCTGATCGCAATGGCCAGGCATCTATCAACAGTACATCTACCTTTAAACAGTACTGGAGCATCCCCTCTCAGCAGGCAGGGATTGGAGAGACGCGTGAAATTATTTTTGCCGACCACGTAAATGCCTGGGCCGAGAATGGCTGGCCCATGCCGGACATGAACAATATCGATGCTAGCGATGACCCAACCTACCAAGTGTTGGCCGCAGAGGTGTTTGGTATTAATAGTAATGGCTCGGCCAGTGGTAGAGTCTGGGACGCAACGCCTTAGGTGTTATCCCATCGCGAAAAGTTGTCATCAAAAAAGCCGGCCAATGCGCCGGCTTTTTTGATGGTGTTAATTGGTTTGCAAAATTTAAATAGGATTGGTTGGTTTTCTGGGCCGTCGGGTGATACTCAAAGTGCTCACATTTCGAGTGCCTTAGCTGTGCATAGGACCTTATTAGTCAGAGACAGATTAGGTGTTTCGAGCCCTCTCATGGGCAATTGCTATGGTATTAAATAATAAGCGGAGCCTAGCAGCAGCGTTAGATTCGCAAGCACGCCAATACCAAATATTGCTGACCGGCCGCTGGGGTTTTTTTCCGTCGCGACGGTGTAGTACCAAACAGTGTAAACGATACGAGCCAGTGCGTATGTCCAAACGCAGGCGGTAACTAAAGTGGTTCCAGCTTGTGCCAAGTAGGCCACTACGACCGCGCCGATAATGAGTGGAAAATTTTCGATGGAATTCATGTAAGTTCGGTGGGCGCGAAACACGAAGCTTTCTGGCCCTAGATCACTATTCATCTTACCCGGAACCGCATTGGGTGTCTTCGCTTTGACCGTGCTGGCCACGAGCCACTGCACCACGAGCGTTGCGATAATAACCCAAAGTCCCCAAACTGCTAATTCGTTAAACATAAAATACTCGTTATAAACAGATCTCTACGCGTGTGTAGCATTTTGGATGAATTTTGGGGGGCAGACGTTCCCATATATGGATCGGGGCAATTTGTGGGGCTGGGTGGCTCAGGGGGTGGTGCCAAGCTTAACTATTTGCGGCTTCAACGACCGCTTTGCGCTGAAGGTCGTGCTCGGGCACGGGTACGGGCATAGGGTGTGTATAGCTTTTGGGGTTATAACTTTTGCGCTGCTTTTTGTTTTTCTTGTGTGTGATGTAGCGCGGGTCTTCTAACCAGTTGATCAGTTTGAGATTGCCGTCGTGGTCTTCGACCAGTGCGGTGCAGGATTCCACCCAATCGCCGGTGTTGTAATAGTTGACGCCGGCAATCTCGCGTTGGTTGGCGTGATGAATATGACCGCAAATGACCCCGTCGTAGCCTTGCTTTTTGGCGCCATAAGCAACGGCATTTTCGTAATCGTTGATGTAGCGCTGGGCGCGCTGGATGTGTTTTTTCAAAAAACCGGAAAACGACCAGTAGCCATGACCAAAGCGCGCGCGCAAGCGGTTGAACTGACGGTTTAAAAACATCAATAGCTCGTAGCCGTTATCGCCTATATAGCGAAGTATGCCACTGCAGTGGGTAACCCCTTCAAACTGGTCGCCGTGAATCACTAGTAAACGTTGGTTGGTGGCGGTGATATGTACGGTTTTATTGACCAGTTGAATATTGTCGAAGCGGTTATTGGCGTACTTACGCAAAAACTCATCGTGATTGCCGGTAATGTAGGTAATATTTACGCCGCTTTTAGATAGCTTAAATATGCGCTTAATAACGCGGCTAAACGCGGGCTTCCAATAGATGCCTTTTTTCATTTTCCAGCCGTCGAGCACGTCACCGACCAAATAGAGGTGTTCGCACGGGTGGTGTTTGAGAAATTGGTTAAGCGCCGACGCTTTGCAGTCTTTGGTGCCAATATGCACATCGGAGATAAACACGCTGCGCCACTCGGGTTGGCTGGGACGCGGGCCGTGTGGGCAAGCTGCGGCACGTTCTTGACGCGCATCGCTTGATGGTTGGGCTGCATTGAGCAGGGTGCTGATAAGTTCATCGTTCATGCGCACAGTATCGGCAGCCAGTGTGAAAGAAAAATGACTGTAATTTGAACACTTTATGACTGCGCCGGTATTCGGCGAGTCCTTTGCTTTTAGGTGCTTAGGCTTTTAAGCCATCGCAGAATGTCGAGCAGGGTTTCAAACTGTAGGGAGTCTTTATGGCGTTGAGGTTTTGGTGTCAGCCGAGCGCACAGCATGCCCGCGGCGCGAGCAGACTGCTCGCCGGTGTCGCTATCTTCAATGGCTAAGCAGTGCTGGGGTGCGACATTTAATTGTGCTGCCGCATGTCTGTACACATCGGGGGCGGGCTTACTGTGGGGTACGTCGTTTTTGGTGCTAACGGCTTGCAAGTAGGGTTGCAAACGGTGGCCTGTAATCGAGCGCTGCACCTCGTGACGGTTGGCACCGCTAGCAATGGCCATGGGCATGGCTAGCTGCTGAAGGTGTTCGAGTAGCTCGGTCGCGCCGGCTAATAAAGGAAAGGGGGCGCAACTAAGGCGCGTATTCAGCTCGGCGATTTTTTGTTGATACAGTGACTCAGCGGTAGTCTCAAGCTGCCATTTGGCCCTTAAGCGCCTCGCCGTTTCTAAGGTGGGGAGGCCGTTGTAGTCTTCGCAGTATTGCGAATAACTAAGCGTTTGTTGGAACTGGGCCAGCACATTGTTCCAGCAGGCGCAGTGGATACCTTCGGAGTCGACAAGTGTGCCGTCGTGATCAAAGATAATGGCTTTAATTGAGGTGCTTTGAATCTTTAGCATATTGTGGTGGGTCCAATGAACTATTTGACTTTATTCGTTTGTGGCTTTGTGGTATAAAGCGCGCCCAGCTATTGCTGGGGAGTCTTGGCGGTTGTTAAGGCTTACTTAAAAACACTTAATGTCACACATATACCGACACGTTTGCCTGGGTGCTTCATCGCAGTATAACTGTTGCTGAGGTTGGTAATCGGGGTATATGGAGGCCTAACCCAATACCTTTCAGGAATTATATTTATGCCTACAGTTAGCATGCGCGATATGCTTCAGGCTGGTGTTCACTTTGGTCACCAGACCCGTTACTGGAACCCAAAAATGGGCAAGTTCATTTTTGGCGCTCGTAACAAAATCCACATCATTAACCTCGAGCAAACCACGCCAGCGTTTAACGAAGCGCTAGAGCTTGTTCGTAAAATGAGTGCTCAGAAGAAAAAGATTCTGTTTGTCGGCACCAAGCGCGCCGCTCAGAAGTCGATTGTTGAGCAGGCTACCCGCGCCGCTCAGCCATTTGTAAGCCACCGTTGGTTAGGTGGTATGTTGACCAACTATAAAACTATCCGCACCTCGATTCGTCGTTACCGCGACCTAGAAGCGCAAAGCCAAGACGGCACTTTCGACAAGTTAACTAAGAAAGAAGCCTTGATGCGCACCCGCATGATGGAAAAACTTGATCGCTCTATCGGTGGTATTAAAGATATGGGCGGCCTGCCCGATGCATTGTTTGTCATTGATGTTGAGCACGAGCGCATTGCGGTTCAAGAAGCGAACAAACTGGGCATCCCTGTTATCGCTATTGTTGATACCAACTCAAACCCAGAAGGCGTTGACTTCGTTATTCCGGGTAACGACGATGCAATCCGCGCAATCAAACTTTATACCACGGCAATGGCTGATGCTTGCTTAGAAGGTGCGTCTGCATCAACGGGCAAAGATGAGTTTGTTGAAGTTGAAGGCGGTGAGCAAGCGCAAGCGTAATTGTGCTGCGGCCGGCGCCACAAGCCGGCAGCGCCGTTGTTCATACGGCTGCAATAGTTAAACACTAAAAAAGGGGGGCTAACCCCCCTTTTTTTAAATGAATTTTTATTCTTGAGGATAATGATCATGGCAATTTCTGCTTCTATGGTGAAAGAGCTGCGCGAGCGCACTAGCCTTGGCATGATGGAGTGTAAAAAAGCACTTCAAGAAACTAATGGCGATATTGATCAAGCGATTGAAAATCTGCGCAAACAAAGCGGCTTGAAAGCGGCTAAAAAAGCGGGCCGTACTGCGGCTGACGGTGTTGTTAGCGTATTGGTTTCCGATGACGGCAAATACGGCACTGTTATCGAAGTTAACAGTGAAACTGACTTTGTTGCGCGCGACGAAGGTTTTCTGGGTTTTGCTGAGAAAGTATTGGCAGCCGCTCACGAAGCGAAGGCCGACGATGTTGCTGCGGTAATGGCAGGCGACTTAGGCGCTGAGCGCGAAGCGTTGGTGCAAAAAATTGGTGAGAATATCGGCGTGCGTCGCATCACTGCGATCGGCACTGACGGCGTTATCGGTGCCTATAAGCACTCCAACAACCGTATCGCTGTATTGGTTGAATTGAAAGGCGGCGACGCCGACTTGGCGCGTGATATTGCTATGCACGTTGCTGCGGTTAACCCACAAGTGGTTTCTCCCGACCAAATGCCGCAAGACTTGGTTGAGAAAGAGAAAGAAATCATCGCCTCTCAGCCAGATATGGCCGGTAAGCCTGCCGAAATCGTTGAAAAAATGGTTATGGGTCGCATCAGCAAATTCCTTAAGGAAGGCAGTTTGATCGAGCAACCCTTTGTTAAAAACCCGGAGCTTACGGTTGGTGCTTTGGCTAAGCAAGCCGGCGCTGAAGTGGTTAGCTTTGTGCGTTTTGAGGTCGGTGAAGGTATCGAAGTTGAAGAAGCTGACTTCGCCGCTGAAGTGGCTGCGCAAGTTGCTGCTGCAAATAAAGGCTAAGCCGTTTTTTGCACTCGAAAAAGCGAGGCTGAGGTTGGCCTTGAGCTCCCGTTACACCGAGCTCTAAAACCTATCTATAAAAAGGCGGGAGTCACACCTCCCGCCTTTTTGCTGTTAAACTGCCGCCAAAATTTTATGGAGTTAGGTTATGCCTACGACACGTGATCGCAAATATAAGCGTATTTTGCTGAAGCTCAGTGGTGAGCAGCTGATGGGAGAAGAGGGCTTCGGCATCGACCCTAAAGTTCTCGACAAAATGGCCTTGGAAATTGGTCAGCTCGTAGGTATCGGTGTACAAGTCGGCTTGGTAATTGGCGGTGGCAACCTGTTTCGCGGTGCGGCACTTAGCAAAGCGGGGCTTGATAGAGTCACTGGCGATCACATGGGCATGTTGGCCACCGTCATGAATGCGCTGGCGATGCGCGACGCCTTGGAGCGCTCCAATATTTCATCAAGCGTTATGTCATCTATTCCCATGAGCGGCGTGGTAGAGCATTACGATCGCCGTCGCGCTATTCGCCTACTAGAAGATGGCGAAGTGGTAATTTTCTCTGCCGGTACGGGCAATCCCTTCTTTACGACTGATTCCGCTGCGTGTTTGCGTGGTATCGAGGTTGACGCTGAGCTTGTGCTCAAGGCAACCAAAGTCGATGGCGTTTATACCGCCGACCCCGTTAAAGACCCAACGGCGACACGCTATGACCGACTGAGCTACGACACAGTGTTAACCGACAAGCTGGGGGTAATGGACCTTACGGCTATTTGTTTGTGCCAAGAACACGATATGCCAGTGCGCGTTTTTCAGATGGACAAGCCGGGCGCTTTATTAAATATTGTTGTTGGTGGTAACGAAGGTACCTTGATTGAGTCTGCCGGCGAGTAGACCCTCAAAGACGGGCTGTAAAACCGAAATTGTACTTGTAGATTAGGTAATTAACGATGATTAACGAAATCAAAAAAGACGCCGAAGAGCGCATGCAAAAAGCGATAGTTGCCCTAGGCGCTAACTTTAACAAAATCCGCACGGGCCGAGCACACCCGAGCATTCTCGACAGTGTGCACGTATCCTACTACGGCGCCGATACGCCTTTGTCGCAAGTGGCCAATATTAGCGTTTTAGACGCCCGCACCTTGTCGATCAGTGCGTGGGAAAAGTCCATGGTGCCAGAAATCGAAAAAGCCATCATGAAATCCGACCTTGGTCTGAACCCGTCATCGATGGGCGAGCTCATTCGGGTGCCAATGCCTGCGTTGACTGAAGAAACCCGCAAAAACTATATTAAACAAGCGAAAAACGAAGCCGAGAACGCGCGCATTTCAATTCGCAATGTGCGCCGCGACGCCAATGGTGCGCTTAAAGATTTAGTTAAAGATAAAGAAATTAGCGAGGACGACGAGCGTCGCGCACAGGATGATGTGCAAAAAATCACCAATAAATACATTGCCGAAGTTGATGCTGCATTTGCAGCCAAAGAAAAAGACCTCATGGTTATATAAGGCAAGGTTGATTAGTGAATTCTCTTCGTCATGTTGCCATCATCATGGATGGCAACAACCGCTGGGCTAAACAGCAGGGCAAGTCTGGCATCTTCGGTCACAAAGCTGGGGTAGAACGTATACGCGATGTGCTCGGCGCTTGCCGCAAGCGCGGTGTCGATGCGTTGACGCTGTTTGCTTTTAGCAGTGAAAATTGGAAGCGCCCGCCCAAAGAGGTTGAGGCATTGATGGGGTTGTTTTACAACTACCTTAAAAAGGAAGCGAGAAAGCTGGCCGACGACGGGGTTCGCCTTAAGGTGATCGGCAGTCGCGAGCGTTTTGACGCGCGGTTGCTTGATGCGATTGGCGAGGCTGAATCTGTTGCCTGCGGTGTTGAAAGCACCTTGGTGATAGCTGCCGACTATGGTGGCAAGTGGGATATTGCCAATGCCGCGCGCAGTTTGGCTCAGCGCGTTGCAAACGGTGAGCTGGCGCCAGAGCAAGTGACTGAGCAAGCGATGGAGTCCTACTTGTCTACCTGTGATTTGCCGCCACTCGATCTGCTTATTCGCACGGGCGGCGAGTACCGTATTAGCAACTACCTATTATGGCAGGCGGCTTACGCAGAATTGTACTTCAGCCCTTTATTATGGCCAGAATTTGATGCAGCTGCGATGAATATCGCCGCTGACGATTTTAACTCGCGCCAGCGGCGTTTTGGCAAAACCAGCGAGCAAATAGAAGCGGGCTTAGGGGACACAGGTGCTTAGACAGCGTGTTATTACGGCGCTGATTTTAGTGGCCGTTTTTCTTATCGCGCTTTTTGCGCTGCCTGCACTGGGTTTTCAGCTGTTTGTGTTGTGCATGTTTGGTGTTGCAGCGTGGGAGTGCTCCAGCCTCGCAGGGCTTTCACAGCCGGTTGCTCGAGCGTTTTACAGTTGTGCTTTATTGCTAGGCGTCATAACGGGCTGGCAATACCTTCCCCATGTTGACGGTTTGCGTTCGTTTTTTGTGCTGGCGGCCATTTGGTGGGCGGTCGCATTACTGTGGGTGCAAGGCTATCCCTCTAGCGCCGTTTTTTGGCAAAGTCGAATGGCGCGCATGATCATCGGCGCGCTCACCTTGATTCCCGCTGGTGTCGCGGTGTTAACGATTCACGGTTTTGCCAATGGCCAGTGGTTGGTATTAGCGCTGCTGTTATTAGTGGCAGCGGCCGATACCGGTGCGTATTTTAGCGGCAAGGCCTTTGGCAAGCGCAAGTTGGCACCCAATGTTAGCCCCGGAAAGTCGTGGGAAGGCGCTATTGGTGGCTTGGTATTGGTATCGTTTATGGCGTTGGTGTATGGCGCGTTTGATGGCAACCCTTGGTTTATGGGGCTGGTAATTGCCTTGCCTGCAGCCGCAGTATCTGTGCTTGGCGACTTGCTCGAAAGCATGTTAAAGCGCCATTGCGGCGTAAAGGATTCGGGCTCGATTTTGCCGGGCCACGGCGGCGTTTTAGATCGCATAGATGGCATTACTGCGGCGGCGCCGGTGTATGCGTTGGCGCTAATTGCAACGGGCTGGGTGTTGTAATGCATCATCACATTGAGCAGATAACCGTGCTGGGCGCAACGGGCTCTATTGGCGTGAGCACGCTCGATATTGTTGCCCGTCACAGCGATCGGTTTGCCGTTTTCGCTCTCACAGGCTTTAGTCAAGTCGATAAGTTGTTCCAACAGTGCATGAGCCATCGGCCGCGTTACGCCGTAACGGCAACGGCCGATGCCGCCGGCCAGCTGGCGCAAATGCTACAAGACCACCAGTGCGCCACCGAAGTCCTCTACGGCGAACAGGCATTGGCCGATGTTGCGAGCCACAGCGATGTCGACACCGTCGTGGCTGCTATCGTGGGGGCTGCCGGTTTAGTGCCAACGCTGGCTGCGGCCAAGCAAGGCAAAAAGATTTTACTGGCCAATAAAGAATCACTCGTTATGGCGGGCAGTTTGTTTATGTCCGCTGTTAAGCAAGGCGGCGCGACCCTGCTGCCGGTCGATAGCGAACACAATGCTATTTTTCAGTGTTTGCCCGTTGGTTATGAGTCGCTACACCAAGCTGGCGTTTCTCGGTTATTGCTGACCGGCTCTGGCGGCCCGTTTCGCGAGCGCTGTCATTCCGAGCTACAGGCAGTAACGCCCGCGCAGGCGTGTGCTCACCCCAACTGGAGTATGGGGCAGAAGATTTCGGTCGACTCCGCCACCATGATGAATAAAGGCTTAGAGTTTATAGAGGCGTGTTGGTTATTCGGCGCCCAAACTAACCAGATCGAAGTGATAGTGCACCCGCAGAGCATCGTGCACTCGATGGTGGAGTACGCCGATGGCTCAGTACTGTGCCAAATGGGCATGCCCGATATGCGCACGCCCATTGCAAACTGTTTAAGCTGGCCGCAGCGCATCGAGGCGGGGG
>DATBNJ010000110.1:0-26226 GCA_036554385.1 Marinagarivorans sp.
TTATTACCGAGTACAACGGTTCAACGCAGGGCTTTTTGGTTAAATCTGTAGAGCGTATTGTCAATATGAATTGGGGCGCCATTCACCCACCGCCAAAGGGCGCTGGGCGCGATAATTATTTGACCGCCGTGACCCAAGTGGATAACAAACTGGTTGAGATTATCGATGTTGAAAAAATCCTAGCGGAAGTTTCGCCGCTTCCCGAAGATGTTAGCCCCGAGGTGATTGCCGACTCGCATGGCGAGACACTTGTGAATAAGCACGTGCTTATCGTCGACGACTCCACCATTGCCCGCAAGCAAATTCAAAAAGTTGTGCAATCGCTGGGGATGATGGCAACGGTGAAAAAAGACGGGCGAGAGGCGCTGGACTTTTTAGAAGGCCTAATTGCCGAGGGTAAAGACCCCGAGCACGAGCTATTAATGATAATTTCGGATATCGAAATGCCGGAAATGGACGGCTATACCTTTACCGCTGAAATAAGGGCTAACCCGCAATTGCGCAATATGCATGTCATCTTACACACCTCGCTGAGCGGTGTTTTTAATGAAGCTATGGTGAAAAAAGTGGGTGCCAATGACTTCCTGGCAAAATTTCACCCCGACGAACTGGCAAAGCGTGTGAACGCGCGGGTTAAATCGATGACGGGCAAAGACCTTGCTGGGCAAGAGTGAGTAGTTAGTTGATGCACAACAACAGAGTGCTGTTATGACTGAGCGCCAACCGCCGTCGCGACCTCAGGGGCTGGGGTTTTCTGACGCCGAATATCAAGAGTTCAGGCAGTTTTTGCAGCATGCCTGCGGTATTGATTTGGGCGCCGGAAAAGAGTACCTAGTGGCAACGCGGGTGCGCCGCATTTTGGCGCAAGAACATATAAGCTCCTTAACGCGGCTATTGGCGCTACTGCGCAACCCAGCTCAGCGCGCCCTGCGGCAAGAGGTGGTCGATGCGATGACCACCAACGAAACGCTCTGGTTTCGCGATACCTATCCTTTTGAATACACCAAAAATGTCTTGTTACCCGTGTTCAAAGTCCAAGGTGTCAGCACGCTTCGCATTTGGTGTGCTGCGTGCTCGTCGGGCCAAGAGCCGTATTCACTCAGTATGGCCTTTGCGGAGTTTAATCGTCAGCGGTTGGGGCAGGTGCCTATTAATGCCAAGATTGTTGCGACGGATATTTCCAGTGAAATTCTCGCCAGTGCAAAAGCTGGGCGTTACGACCGTTTGTCGATTGCGCGCGGGCTGAGTCAAGAGCGCTTGCAAACCTTTTTCACGGCGACCCTCGACGGCCATTGGCAGGTTAAACCCAGCGTTCAGCAAGGGATCGAATTTAAAACGCTTAACCTGCAGAGCGATTCCTTTGGCTATGAAAAATACCACATTGTATTTTGCCGGAATGTGCTGATTTACTTTAACGCAGACCTGAAAAGGCAAATTTTGCGCAATATTCACGCGGTGCTGGCGCCTGATGGCATTTTATTTTTGGGAGCCTCAGAGAGCATTAGTGGCGCAGAGGATTTATTTACGGTCGTTAATTGCTCGCCGGGTATTGCCTTTCGCAAAAGGGGCTAATACCTGTTGCCCCCCCTAACAATGCACTTTTCCGCGATAGCGACGTCACCGGCTTTTGCGCCTCGGCAGTGTACTCCTCGGTAATTCCTGCATTACTCTACTAACTTTTACAGCGTCAGCAAATATCTAGCGCTACTGCTCATAAAGGTTGTTGTTACGGGGGGCTCAAGTTGCACCTGCGGGTCGATATTCCTTTTGGTGAAAAATGACTTTTGCATGATGACTATAAGCCATATGTTGCTCGTCGGTTTTCGGGAATAAAGTACGACAATGATTTGGGCGACTGCTAGGCTCAATAATAGAGCAGAATAAAAATGATTCTTGTTCGATTGCTTTTAGTTCTAGTGGTTTTTTAGGGCTTTTGACGAGTAAGTAGTAGGCCCTTGGCGTGCGCGCCTGAGGCAGTAGGGGCAGTAATGATTCACACCATATTGTATGCTAGTGATTTAGGTGTATTAAGTGCCTATTCGCTCGCCTATGTCGAGCAGTTAGCAAGGCAGTTCAATGCGAAAATTGTGGTGCTCCACGTCGTTCCGCCTATTGATGCGCTGGCCGCAGCAGTGGTTAATAGCCGGTGTTCTGAGCAAACTAAAAACGAAGTGCTTAGTAATGCCCATGTTGAAGGCTTGCTTGAAACCATCCGCGAGCAGGCCTTCGAGCGGTTGCTCGACGACGAGTTTGGGCTCGAGTTTAGTCGCTATCTCAGCGATATCGTAATTAAAACGGGTGCGCCAGCCAAAACGATTATCGACTACGCGCAACAAAATGCCTCTGACATTATCGTCATTGGTAATTGCAGCGAATGCGCCGACGGCATGCCGGTGCTTGGCTCGGTGGCAAGCAAGGTATTACAGATGGCGCAAATCCCTGTGTTTATGGTTCCATTAAGTGCCGCGTCGGCGGTTGCCAATCGGCACCCGTACAATCGATCTGACCTTCCAAACGCGTAAAGCCCTCGCGGTAAATCATCACTGACATCGTTTGTTCGATAGCCCCGGCGGCGCAAGTTGTTGTGCCTGTTGGCGTTAAAACTTACAATTGCGCCCCTTTTCTACATGCCTCGACCCGCGAGAGCCTTAATACAACGGCGCCGAGCGGGCACGACGGTCTATCGGTTAGGTGGTATAAGCGAAATTATGTCTGAATTTGTGCAAGGGCAGCGTTGGGTTGTCGATTCTGAGCCGGAGTTGGGCTTGGGTATAGTGGTATCGGTTGAAGTTCGCTCGGTATCCATTTTCTTCCCATTGGCAAATTGTGAACGCATGTATGCGCTAGGGCAGGCACCATTGACCCGCATAGTTTTTGCACAGGATGACGAGGTGACCCTAGCGAGTGGTGAAAAACGCCGCGTTGTCGAGGTGAAAGACCATCAAGGGTTGATGATTTACGATGTGGGCACTGAAGGCCTTGTTCCCGAAACCCAAATTAGTGCCGAGATTCAGCTTAATCAGCCGTTTATGCGCTTGATGACGGGGCAACTCGATAAAGCCAAGTGGTTTTACTTTCGGCGCGAGTTAGATGCTGCCATGGCGCGTGTTTGGGGGGCTCGTCTTAATGGGCTTTTGGGGGTGCGTGCCAGCCTGATTCCGCACCAGCTTTACGTTGCCCATACCGCCTGTGACCGAGACCGCGTGCGCGTATTACTTGCAGATGAGGTCGGCTTAGGCAAGACCCTTGAGGCGGGCATGATTCTTACTCGCCTTATAAAACTGGAGCGCGCCAAGCGAGCCGTTATTATCGTGCCCGACGCTTTGCAAGTTCAGTGGCTGGTTGAGCTGATTCGCCGATTTAGTTTGGCGCCTGGCGTTTACGACGGCCCAGGTTACGACTTTGACCAAGGGCAAATTCACATCGTTAAACAGTCAGCACTGGTCGATGAAGCCGAGGCATTGCTGGCGGCCGAATTTGATGTGGCCATCGTTGACGAGGCGCACCACATTCAGCCCAACACCGAGGGCTTTGGCGTGTTGAGGTTTTTGTCGGAGCTGTGCCAGCACATGGTATTGGTTACCGCAACGCCGGAGCAACTTGGCTTTGAAAGCCACTTTGCCCGTTTGCAGTTATTGGACGCCGATAAATACACCAGCATCGATGCATTAGCACAAGAGGAAGCGGGTTACGCGGAGCTGAACGGCCTGATTCGCGATTTGCCGGCAACGCGGGCGCTATTGGTTTCGCGTTTTGATCTCGACGGCGATATGGCCGATGGAGCTTTGATCGACCAAGTGCTTGATTGCCACGGGGTGGGGCGGGTTATGTTCCGCAACGTGCGTGCCTCGGTAAAAGGCTTCCCTGGGCGATTGCCGCAGGCGCACGCTATTGCCAGCGCTCAGTGGCTGGATCGCTATGAGTGGTTAGCGCAATTCTTAAAAGCGAACCCCGATGAAAAAGTGTTGGTGATTTGCCACGAAAAAATGCAGGTCATCGACTGTGAGAACTTTTTATGGCAAAAGCACGGTATCGACCCCGCGCTATTCCATGAAGATATGGACCTAATAGAGCGCGATCGCGCGGCGGCTTACTTTGCCGATTTCGAAAAGGGGGCACAGGTTCTGCTTTGTTCGGAAATCGGCAGCGAAGGGCGCAACTTTCAGTTTAGCCATCACTTGGTGTGTTTGGACTTACCCAGTCACCCCGATATGCTGGAGCAGCGCATTGGCCGCCTCGACCGCATTGGTCAGACCCAAGACGTCAATATTCACGTATTAATCGGTGCGGACGATGCCGGCAGCCCCGATGACAATGCGTTGCGCTGGCACTGGTACCACGAAGTGCTCGACTGCGTTGCTCGTCAAAACCCGGCGGCCGGAAGCGTACATGACGATTGCTTCCCTGGTGCGTTTGATCAAATTACCCCCGATATAGAAGCAACCGCAAAGCAACGTGTTGCCCTGCTTGAGGCGAAAATTCGCGAAGGACGCGATGCGCTACTGGAGCGCAATAGTTGCCGGCAGCCGCTGGCGGGTGAACTCGTTGAGCGAATTGCCCAATTTGAGCAAGAGACGCCGGCGGGCTTGGTCGAAATGGCGAGCGAGCTGTTGAACTTCCATTTTGAGGATTTGGGCAACCAAACCTATTCGTTAATTCCCGCCGACAATATGCTGATACCCTCGCTGCCGAGTATTCCGCCCGAAGGCGTTGAGGTTGCCTTTGACCGCGATGTGGCTTGCAGTCGCGATGATGTCATCTTTATGACGTGGGATTCGCCTTTTATTAGCGGCTTGTGGGAATTGTTACATCACAGTGAGTTGGGCTCTGCCTGTGTGGCGCTGTTGCCGAGCAAGCAGTTACCTGCAGGTCAGTGTTTGTTAGAGGCGTGTTTTGATGTGGTTGTGCAATCGGAGCACGCCAGCGAATGCTTGCCGTTTTTAGATAGCTACTCGGTGCGCACGTTAACCTTGGATATTAGCGATAAAGACCTCGCCGATGCACTCGGTGAGAGCCAGCTGCAGCAGTCGTTAACGCACGTCGATAAAAAACTAGCGCGCAAGATTATTCAAAGTAAAAAGGCGGAAATGCCGGCTTGGTACGCCAAAGCTGAGGCGTTTTCCGAGGTGCGCAAAAAGCAGCTTATCGATGCGGCTTGTACTCAAGTAGCGGCATTTTTCGCGCAGGAGAAAAGCCGATTGAGTCAGTTGGCCAAGAAGAACCCAGCGATCGATGGGGCTGAGGTTGAGCTGCTGGCGCAAAAAGAGCAGCGACTGCTGCGCGCGTTGGGGGCGCAAACCCATTTACAGCTTTCAGCCATACGCCTTATCGTCACCACCGAGCCCAAGGTCTTGTAGCACGCAAAAATCAACGCATTCACCTTGGCAGAGTACCCTTGCTATGAATGTGTGAAATAGCCGCACACTTTGTTTCGCTTTGACTACACTTTAAAAGTGATAAAAGGGGGCGTAATGGGCGGATTTGCGTACAGTAACTTGCGGTTTTTGGTCGTGGATGACTTCAGCAGTTTCCGCACCACGATCAATGGCATGCTTAACTCGCTGGGTGCTTCGACCATTGTGCCCGCCAGCAATGGCCAAGAAGCCCTCGATATTTGCCGCGCCAAAAAGTTTGACGTTATATTGTGCGACTACGATCTCGGCCAGGGGCGCAATGGTCAGCGCGTACTTGAGGCGCTGCGGCATCAAAAGCTGATTGATCGGGAATCGTTGTTTGTACTGATATCGGCCGACGTTTCTAAGCAAGCGGTAATGGCCGCTTACGATTGCACGCCCGACGACTACCTCGCCAAGCCCATTAATACACAAATGCTCGAAAAGCGTATTGGCCGCTTACTCGAGGTGCGCGAAGCGATGCGGCCGGCTTACCGTGCCCTCGATCAAAACGACGCCGAGCGTGCCATCGCGATACTGACTCGACTCTCACTGGGCGGTGGGCGCATCGCCTTGCCGGCACAAAAATTTCTCGGTGAGCTCTTTATCGAGTCCGGCGAGCTCACCAAAGCCGAAAAGCTGTACCAAAAAGTACTCGAGAACAAGCCGTTAGAATGGGCGCGTTTGGGGCTTGCGTACGTCAGCCAAGCTCGCGGGCGGCTAGAAGAGGCCGGCGAGGTTTTTTGTGAACTCGCAGAGGAAAACCCACTATTCTTACCCGCTTACGATGGCTTAGCGAGTAACTGGTTTTTGCGAGATAACCCCGCCAAGCTTCAAGATGCTATTGCGCAATCGGTACTGGTATCGCCGATGTCGATTCTTCGACAAAAAAATTTAGCCAATATCGCCGAGAAAAACGGCGACTATCCAACCGCGCTTAAAGCCTTGCGTGAGTGTGTCCGCTTAGGGCGTGAAAGTTGTCACGGTTCCTGGGAGGACGCCTATCAGTTTGGTATGGCAGCGGCAGCGGCGCCCGAGCAGGTACTAGAAAACAACCGCAAGTTGCCACAAGAAGCGCTCGATATTCTCAGCGAGGCGGCTGGCCATTACGATGTTGAGCCGGAGGAGCTTTTGCGCCTGCAGTTTTTGCAAGGGCGGTTACAGTTTTTGGCCAAGCGCTCACTCGAAGGGCGGCAGGTGATTGAGCGGGCTGAGCAAGCCTATGCCAAGCGGACACAAGATGTTCAAACGGATATTGCGCGAATTAAAGCCCTGAAAACACTCGGAGAAAACGAGCGGGCAGAAGAGCTCGTGCACAGCCTGATTCAGTACTACGCTTATGATCAAGAAGCGTTAGAGCGGCTAGACGAGCTGCTAAACGAGCCAGTCAGCGAGGCTAATCGAGCCCTAGTGGCACAAATTAATCGCGAGGGAATCGAGCTGTACAATAGCGCGCTATTCGATGATGCCATTGCGTGCTTTGAACGCGCGCAACTACTCTTTCCCAAGCATGTGGGAATTCAACTCAACATTGTGCAAGCATTAATTGGCAAAATACAAAGCGGCGATAAAGACGCGCGCATCAAATCGGCGGTTGACGCGGCCCTTAAGGCGATTGGTGAGGCGGTTGATAGTGGGCACTCGCAGTATGCCCGTTATCGCAAGCTAAACGCGATGTTGACTACTTAATATTGAAGGTAGGCAAGCCTCATCGGGCAGCGCTGAGGCGTGCACTTACAGAAGACAACGGGTTAGCCGGGAGCCAAAATGATTGAGCCCAACGACATAGATTTTTCAACGGTGCTGGCTTCGAGTGTGCACGATATGAAAAACTCGGTGAGCATGTTGATTGCCTCGTTGCAAGAGGTGCTGGCCAGTATGCCGCCAGAAAACCAACAACAATCACAGCAAATGAACAGCCTGCACTACGAGGCGTCGAGAATAAATAACGAGTTGGTGCAGCTATTATCGATATACCGGTTGCAGCAAAAGCGCTTGCCGTTGCATATAGACCAGCATTTTGTGCTTGATGTCCTTGAGGATCAAGTTGCCCGTAACTGCCCATTACTGGAAAGCCGCAATATTAACGTGAGCATGGACTGCGATGCCGACCTAGAAGCTTACTTTGATGCAGATCTCGTCGGTAGTGTGATTCAAAATGTCTTGGTGAATGGTTGCCGTTATACGCGCGACCGGCTTTTCCTGGGTGCCGCGATTCAAGACGAGGTGCTTTGCTTGACGGTGGCTGATGACGGCGATGGCTTTCCTGAAGCAATGCTTGATTACCCTGCCGACGAATGCTCTGGGGGTGGCCATAGCACTCAGTTGGGGCTGTATTTTGCCAGTATTATCGCTTCAATGCATAAGTCCAAACGCGGCGAAGGGCGCATTATGTTGCGCAATGGAGCGCCTTTGGGAGGCGGTGTTTTTGAGCTTTATATTCCTAATTAAACGGGGCTCTTTTTTATTCTAATTGTTTGAATTATAAGCGCTTTTTGTACGTTTCCTTTTTTTTATAAAAAACGTTTGACATGCCAAGCCGAGGCTGTAAAATGCGCGACACTTCTCGGGTGGTTAGCTCAGTTGGTAGAGCGGCGCCCTTACAAGGCGTAGGTCACAGGTTCGACCCCTGTACCACCCACCAAGACTTTTTAATCGGTCAAATCAACGCCGGTTAAGGCACAAAGTTTAAGGCCTGGTTAACACCAGTATCCTGAGAAAGTCTACCGCGGACTGGTAGTTCAGTTGGTTAGAATACCGGCCTGTCACGCCGGGGGTCGCGGGTTCGAGTCCCGTCCAGTCCGCCACTTAAACACAATCAATTCCCAAGACCGCCCCCCCCTTTTTTAACAAGATTTTTCGAAACAATACTTTTTAAACAAAGACCCTTTAGGACAAGCTCCTTTAGAACAAGCCCAGCTGTAAGTTCTAGGTGGCCAATAATCTTTGCTGCACCACAAAAAATGCTTTGTCATTTTACTTTTTCACTCATGTAAGCTAATCAGCCAGCTGCTTTTTTATTCCCGCACACTTCATTAATTAGCGTCTATACACGCTGCGTGATTGGCTCGGACGCGCTGGGCGATGCATGCACCGCCACCGCTTTATAGATTACCCGTGCGCCACCGCTTAGTTAAGCCACCATAAGCATCAACGCGCCGATCACGAAAATACGGCCAAATCCTACGCACACTCTCGCTTCGGCCCAAGTCGACCTCAGCAAGGTAAAAACCCTCCTCGTGCACTGGCGCTTGCACCAGCAGCTCGCCCTGCGGCCCAGCAATAAAGCTTGTACCCCAAAACTGAATGCCAGCTCCGCCATCGGGGTCGGCCTCAAAGCCCGTGCGATTAGCCACTAAGGTCGGTAACCCGTTAGCGACCGCATGAGCACGCTGAATGGTTACCCAAGCATCCTGCTGACGAAGCTGCTCAGCTTGGTCATCGCGGGGGTCCCAACCAATCGCCGTGGGGTAAATCAGCATATCGGCACCGGCCATCGCCATAAGACGCGCTGCCTCGGGGTACCACTGATCCCAGCATACCAAAACCCCAAGCTTGCCAAGGCGCGTTTGAATCGGCCTAAAGCCGTCCAACTCCGCATCGGCATCACCGGGGGTGAAATAAAACTTCTCGTAAAAGCCTGGGTCATCGGGAATATGCATTTTGCGGAATACGCCCGCGCGCCCCTGGGCACCATCAATCACTTGCGCGGTATTATGATAAACGCCGGCGGCGCGGCGTTCGAATTGAGATATGACCAGCACCACGTCGAGTTCCGCAGCGATAGCTGCGTAAGCCTGATAGGTATCGCCATCGAGCGGTTCGCCGAGATCAAAATTCTCGACCCGCTCTTGCTGACAAAAATAGGTGGTTGCGTGCAGCTCTTGCAGCACAATTAAATTGCACCCCTCGGCAACTGCCGCCCGAAGCCGGCGCTCACAAGCGAGAAAGTTTTCCGCTTTGTTGTCGGAAGCAATGGCCAGCTGCATAACCGCAGCTTTGATAACACCTTGAGACGACATGAAATAATTAACCCCTAAAACTTAACCGACACCATTACCGCCCCCCCAAAAAAGCCTTCACCCCAGCCTTTAAAGTTCGGCCACCTGCATAGTGGCGCAGTGCAAACTTCCATGCTGCTCAACAAGCGCAGAACAATGCACTGGCAGCACACGATAATCAGGAAATGCCTGCGCCACAACATCTAAGGCAACAGCGTCCTCATCAAGACCATACACCGGTTGGAGCACCACACCATTGCAGATTAAAAAATTGGCATAGGTTGCCGGAAGGTGGCGGCCATCAACTCGGCTTTTTAGCATTGGCGTGGGCAACTCAAGCGCGCGCCACCCCCAGCAGTTTGCCAAATGCGAAATTTGACGATGCAGGCTGTCGAGCACTGACGCATCGTGATGCGCGGGGTTGCGCCCGCTGTAGATCACTACATTGTTGGGCGCAAAGCGCGCGATCGTATCAATATGGCCGTCGGTATCATCGCCCGTCAGCACTATACCGTTCAACCACGCAAACTCGGTCACGCCAAGCGCATTGCGCAGCTTTTCTTGCACATAGTCTTTATCACGACCGGGGTTGCGAGCCGTATCAATCACACACTCTTCGTTGGCCAGCAACACGCCTTCGGCATCGACCTCTAAACCACCGCCCTCACACACAAACTTTAAACCTTTTGGCCGCTGACCAAGCCAATCTTCGAGCTGCATCGCAACGGCATTATCAGCCTCGGCACAATACTTTCCGCCCCAACCGTTAAAGGTAAAAGATAAATAGCCACCGCTACAGCTAATGGGGCCGTAATCGCGAACCCAAGTATCGTCAAACGTAATATCGCCACGCACGCGAACGGGGTTGGCGTACTGTTGCTGCGCTAAGGTGGCCTTAAATGCCGCAAGATCTTGCGACGGGTGCACGAGCACCCACACTTCGGCGCAGGCACTAATAGCCGCTAACAGCTGCCAGTAGCATTCGGTGACGTCGGTGAAATTATCATCCCAATCACCGCCGGGGTAGGGCCAAGCCAAAAGCACAGCTTTACAGGGCGCCCACTCGGGCAACATATGAGAGTCGGACATGATTAGTGCCTTATAAAAGGGCTAGCAACATCAAGCCGCTTTAGGCGGTGGCCTGCTTCCGGCTCGCCGCTATAGTCGCGACCGAAATACAGCTTGCCCGAGCCAATCGCGACAATATTTAACAACGGGAAACGAAAGAAACGCGATTCGCCCTGAACCCACTGAGCATTTAACACAAACGCCTTTTGACCATCCACATCAAAAAACTCACCGGGCAGCAAGTAACGCAAACGCGCTGAATATTGAGTTCGCTCGGTGCGGCAATCGCTATCGGTGTAGACCTTGGACTCGAACGCCAAGTGGGTAAAATCGACGGACAAAAAGTCGCGCCGATAAACCCGAGTATCGCCATCCCAGCTTGGGTGACAATGGCGCTGCCATTGCCCTTGCATGCGCTGCATGGCATCCAGTGCCGGTGCAGCGCGGTAGTCAGCAATTGCTGTGTTCGCAAGCCATACCCATGCCAGCAAACAACTGGCCAACACACTGTAATTGCGTTTCATCACAGCCCATCAATCGCCAAAGAAGACCGGCGCCACTTGAGACTTCCACACCTCTTCGTCAATTACACCAACCAGCTTGTAGCGTATGGTACCCGTTGCATCAACAACGAAGGTCTCCGGCGCACCATAAACACCAAGATCCAAGCCAAGGCGTCCATCGATATCAACGATATTTTCCACATAGGGGTTGCCCGTAGCCTCTAATACACGTTTAGCCGCTTCAGGCTCGTCTTTGTAATTCAGACCGACAATGGGAACACCCATTTCTGAAAGCTTTATCAGAAATGGATGTTCAACCTTACAGCTTGGACACCATGTAGCCCAGACATTGAGCAGATAAGGGCTTCCCTTGAAGGTTTCTTCCGTTAGGATTTTAGACTCATCCATTAACGACGGTAACGCAAAGGCTGGAACGGGCCTATCAATCAATACAGAGGGCAACTCATTAGGGTCCTTTTTCAAACCTTGGTACAAAAGCACCGAAAGCACCACAAATACAGCCAAAGGAATAAATAGCTTTAAACGATCAACATTCATAATTTAGACCTTAACGCGCCAGCGCCGCATTCGCCGTATCGGTTTTGCGCTCGCGCGCAAACCGATAACGCTTATCCATAATGGCAAGGGTCGCGCCACACGCCATAAAAATAGCCCCCAACCAAATCCAGCGCACAAACGGCTTGTAGTGCACGCGAATCGACCAAGCGCGGGCATCGAGCTCGTCGCCCAGTGCCACATAAAGGTCTCGCGTAAAGCCAGCATCAATCGCCGCCTCCGTCATAACATTACCGCCAGACAAATATTGACGTTTTTCAGGCTTGAGCACAGCTTCAAGCTCACCATCAAGGTACACCTTAACTTCACCAACTTGGGCGTTATAGTTTGGCCCGCTAACATTGGCCACTTCGGTCAACTCAAACTCGTGTCCCCCAACATTTACGGGCTTTTGGTATTCGAGACGCAAATCGCGCTGATCGCTATAGATGGTGTTGAGCGATGCCCCCAACAACATCCATGCAAAACCAATGTGCGCCAACATCATGCCGTAGTAACTGAGATTCAACTTGAACATCGCCTTCAAACGATTTTTACTGTGGCGTGTTTTGCGCAATAAATCGCTAATAGTCATTAGCACAACCCAAGCCCCAAGCGATACCGAGAAGGCGGCCCCCCAGTGATATTCATCGCCGAGCATGGGCGTAATCAAACCCAAAAACAACGCCCCACACAGCGGCGCTAGCAGCCAAATCATCAATGGCTGCATCTTGGTTTTTTTCCAGTTCGTCATAATGCCAACGCCCAGCAAAACGGCAACACCGGTCATAATTGGTGCAAAGAACATGTCGAAAAACGGCGGACCTACGGAGATTTTTTCATCCCAGAGAAACTCAACAAACACAGGGTAAAGCGTGCCAAACAGCACCATACCCGTTGCCGTGACAAACAGCACATTATTAAACAACAAAAACGACTCGCGAGACATCCACGAGAAACCCGGCACACTGCGGATAACCGGTACGCGCAGGGCGTAGAGCAGCAACGAACCACCGACAACTACCCCCAAAAAGAGTAAAATAAACAAACCGCGAGTCGGGTCAGTCGCGAACGCATGCACCGAAGTCAGCACCCCAGAGCGCACAATGAAGGTGCCCAACAAACTCAACGAGAAAGCAAAAATGGCGAGCAGGATGGTCCAGCTTTTAAATACGCCGCGCTTTTCAGTCACCGCTAACGAGTGAATCAAAGCAGTACCCACTAACCAAGGCATAAAAGACGCGTTTTCGACAGGATCCCAAAACCACCAGCCGCCCCAGCCAAGCTCGTAATATGCCCACCAACTTCCGAGGGCAATACCAATCGTCAAAAATGCCCATGCCATATTGGTCCAAGGGCGAGCCCAGCGAGCCCAAGCACTATCAAGCCGGCCGCCAATTAACGCCGCAATGGCAAAAGCAAAGGCAACGGAAAAACCTACGTAACCCATATAAAGCATTGGCGGGTGAACAATCAGACCAAAGTCTTGCAGCAATGGATTTAAATCGTTGCCCTCTTGAGGCACCCCCGGCAGGTTTCGATCAAAGGGGTTAGAGGTGAGAATCATAAAGAGAAAAAAGCCGATCGACACCATGCCTAACACCGAAAGCACACGCGATAAAAGATCGGGCGGAAGGTCGCGAGAAAATATAGAAACAGCAAGCGTCCAAGTACACAGCGTCAAGGCCCATAACAGCAGCGAACCTTCGTGGCCACCCCAAACGGCACTAAACTTATAGCGATCCGGCAGCAAGGTATTCGAGTGGTTAGCCACATACTTAACGGAAAAATCGTCTTGCATAAAGCAGTAGGTCAGAATAATAAAGGCGATTGCTGTAAACACGAACATGCCCGCGGTTAGCGAGCGCGCCGAATTCATCCAGACGATGCGGCCGGTAAAACTGCCCACCAGAGGAACCACCGACAAAAATACCGCCATCACCAAGGCCATGATGAGGGCGAAATTACCGTACTCAGGAATCATAAGTTAGCCCCTCACATGCTTTAGAGTGCTGCGATGTATTTTGCACCGAGTCTTCAACCTCTTTCGGGGTATAGGATTCGTCGTGCTTTGCTAAGACCTCTGACGCTACCAGTAACGAGCTATCCGCCAGCGTGCCTTTAACCACAGCAGCCTCACCTTCGCCGAACAGATCGGGAAGGATACCGCCGTAAGAAACCTTTAAGTTTTTAACGCCATCAGTAATCAGGAACTGCGTTTCAAGCTTGTCCTTGGCTTTAACCACAGAGCCCGGCACCACACAACCACCCGCTCTAATGACTTTATCTGTGGGCGCTTCACCGTTAACGACTTGGGATACCGAATAGAACAAGTTTCCCATCGAGCCGACGGCGTACTTAAGCAAACCCGCCACCACCGACGAGACCACCACAATAAGCACAACAATAATCAAACGCTGTTTTCTAACCCGGTTCATTCTTTACTACCTCTTTCGGCGGGCGCTTGACGTGCAGCAAGCGCCCGCTGCTGCTTAATAAATTTGGCTTTGCGAAGCTTTGGCCCAAAGGCCAAGGCGATAAACAGTACGATAGTCACGCTGTAGGCCGCCCAAACGAAGGGGCCGTGGCCATCCATCCACCAGAAATCAGCAAGACTGTCAAAATAAAATTCCATTACCGTCCTCCCAGAGCAATATCTTTAACCCACTGCGTCTTAGCTTCACGGTGAAGCACCTCGACCCGCGTTTTACTAAGCACCAGCCAGCCATAAAAGATATAGACGGCGAAAATCATCAGTATCAAGGGGTAAGCCATCTCCGGTGCAATGGTCGACTTTTCTGTGAGCTTGAGTGTTGCCGGCTGATGTAGGGTAAAAAACCAATCGACAGATTTATAAATAATGGGGATGTTCACCATGCCCACTAACGATAAGATTGCGCAGGTTTTATCGGCAGACTCTTGGTTTTGATAGGCCTCTTGTAACGCCATCACCCCCAAGTACAAGAAAAATAAAATTAGCATGGACGTCAGGCGTGCATCCCACACCCAGTAGGTTCCCCAAGTCGGCTTACCCCATATGGCACCCGTCGCCAAGGCAGCAAACGTTAGTGCGGCACCTACGGGCGCGGCGGACTTCATCACCATGTACGACAACTTCATACGCCAAATAAGGCCAATCGCGCCACTGAGCGCCATCACATAGTAGCCCGCCATCGAGACTATCGCGGTGGGCACGTGAATATAGATAATTCGGTAGCTATTGCCCTGCTTGAGCTCTTCTGGCGCAAAGGCCAAGCCCCACACTACGCCCACGCTCAACATTGCCAGCGCCAACCAACCCAACACCTGCGTCCAGCGCGCTGTCTTCTCATAAAACCACTTAGGCGAGCCCAAGCGGTGAAACCATTGCCATGCCACTATTGTTATACCTTTTACTTTAAGAGGGGTTATTTTGTGGATTTTGTATTTATATTAGGTTTATTCAGTCGCGATTCAGACCCAAGCGACTGCCGTTAAGTTCTTAACAACTTGATTCAAGATGCAAAAAAACCGTATTAATGCGAACGGAGTCCGATTATTGATAGCACACCTCTTTTGTTTAGCCGGTCTCTAACCTTACACACCACTTAATTAAGGCTATGCAACGAGATTGCTTAGAGCAATCTTAGCCGACTAAGCCTACTGGCCCAAGCCTAGCCACCCCTAAAAGCTGTCACCTCCGAATGGGCACTAGCTATTAACACTGATGCGCAGCGCACCGGCGACCGCAAAAGGAGCCAACACTAGCGCCGATAATGCCATCGCGGCCAACACCGCGATTTGACCACCAATGGCAAAGCCGCCAACAGCTTCGTTCACCGCGCTTGCGCCAAAAATTAGCACAGGAACGTAAAGCGGCATCACCACTAACGATAAAATTAAACCTCCTTTTCGCAGCCCTACGGTCAGCGCCGCACCAATGGAACCAATAAGGCTTAGGCTCGCCGTGCCAATCAATAACGATAGCATCATTGGCAGGTACCCTTCCGCGGGTAAAAACAACATGACGCCCATAAGCGGCGTCAGCAACGTTAACGGAATACCCGTCACCAACCAATGCGCGGCAATTTTTGCCAACACCAGCCAAGCAAGCGGCTGAGGGCTCAACAACATTTGCTCGAGCGAACCATCATCATAGTCACTGCGAAACAACCCATCCAGTGACAACAGCGTTGCCAGCAGCGCAATCACCCAGATCATACCGGGCGCCAAGCTCGCCAACACCGCCTTTTCAGAGCTTATACCCAAAGGAAGAAATACCACCACCATCAAAAAAAAGATCAGCGGGTTAGCGAGCTCGCCTTTATGCCGAAATGCCACCACTAACTCTCGTTTGAAACAAGCGCCAATCGCCGTAAGAACACTGACCTGTTCGGTTTCACTCGCGGTCATTGCAGCGCTCCACGGTATTTTTCTAACTCGATAGCGCGGTAGGACTCAAGCGACAAGGCTTGGTGCGTGGTAAGAATAACGGTACCCCCCTCGTAGGCGTGCTGTTTAACACGTTCTTCTAAGCGAGCCACGCCAGCCTTGTCGATTGCCGTAAAGGGCTCATCGAGAATCCAGAAAGGCGAGGCATCAAAATACAAGCGCGCCAAGCCAACGCGCCGATGCTGGCCCGCCGACATTTGATGGCAGGGAATATCGGCATAACCGTCTAAACCGACCTCGGCCAAGGCCGCCTCGACATTAACCGTATGAGTTTCACCTTTAATTCGTGCAAACCACTGGAGATTCTCGCGCGCGGTCAGCGATTTTTTAATGCCCGGCTGATGCCCCAAATAAAGCAGCTGACTAAGAAATGCAAAACGAGAGCGTGATACCGGCTGATCGCGCCATAGAATCTCACCGTCAAAGCTATCAAAAAGCCCGCAAAGAGCCCGCAACATGGTGGTTTTGCCGGCGCCATTGGGGCCCGCCACCTGAATCACTTCGCCAGCTTTGATCGAGACATCAATCGGCACGAATAAGGGCTCGTCATCGCGAGTGCAGGTGAACTTGTTTAACTGCAACAAGGCCAATTAACCTCCGGCGTGAATCATTTTTATTATGGCCGTTTCGCGCGAATACCACGACAACAGCTTAGCTAACTTGTACTTATCCCAAAACGCGATAAATGGCGTTTTGGCGTGCGACAACGAAAAATAAAGATCTTTTACTGCCATAAAAATCAACAACTTGCGCTACTTTAGCTTGGCGAAACATGACTTATCCACGTTGGCGCTTACGCAAAACTAGCGCTTGCGCTGGAAACTAACTTAGCAGCAGCGTTTACAAAGGTCGCACAGTGTAGTCGCTCAAGGCGTATAAGGCGAGTATTACACAAGCGCAGAGAAACCAACGCGAGGCCCAAGTCTCAGCTAAGCTAACTAATACAGCTGCAAGAATAGCTTGTAGGCCCACGGCTGGGCCCAAACAGTTAACTCGGATAAATGAGCTCGTTGAACCACGCGTAACACGGTGCCACATGAATATCTTACCGCCAACGGCCTCCAGCGCCCTACAAGCCACGGCAACCGCCGGCCGAAACGCGGATGCCGCCAACGCACTCACCGTAAAAAGTGCCGAGGCGATAGCCAAAGCACTTGGCTTAAACGCCCCACAGCTGATTAAAACGACAGTAGTCGGCAGCGGGCAGCTCTCGGAGTCGCTGATTGCGAAAGTGCGGCCAGACACGGCAGCAATGCCAGGCGCAAGTGCCAATGCGATACCGGCCAAGCCAATACCTGCACAAAGCCTTATCTCAGCCGGCAAGCCAACCGCACTCGCCGGCCCAGAGGCCATTAGCGGCAATATTAAAGCGGGTGATATTTGGCTAAAGCTTGCCATTGCTAAAGCCGGTACACTACTACTAACACTGCCCTCAAAAGCAGCCATCGGCAATAGCTCGAAGAGCCACTCATTGGTCCAGGCTGAGCCGCCTAATATAGCCCTGCCGGCCCTAATTAAAGGGACTAGGCTAAATATCATTTTATTTCCCGGTGGCCGAGTTGAGCTACCAAACGCGGGGGCTCAAACCAATAACGCCGCCACAGGGCGCAGCCATGGACTAACGGGCATGGCAAATTTTGCCCCTGCCGCACCTCAAACTGGCACCGCGCAGGCGGGCGTGACCACGCCCAGTCAAGGCGTACTCAGGTCTTTTCCAGCGCCATTACCTAACACACCGCCAGCGCCGCCTTCGGCAACCGCGAGCGCCCTATCGCAACTGATCAATAGACTGCAAAATGCCACCGGTGGCCTTGCATCGCTGAGTGACAGCTCGGCGGCAATTCAACAACTGCGAGATGCTGTGGCAGTGGCCACGCCCAGCATACAAAACCAGTTGCTCCCAACGAAGCTTTTACAGAGCCTTGAGGCACTCAGAGAAAGCCTGCCCGGCCAGTCGCCGCCAAAGGAGGTGGCCGCCGCCATTGAAAAGGCGCTGGGCACCACCGGGCCCAACCCGCTAATAACCCATTTGCAGCATGCCCTCAGCACGAGCCAGCGCCTAGCGCAGCCCCACACCACTACGCCCCCTATATTGGCACTGCTGCTTAAAAGCCTCCCAGGCAAGACCGCAAACCACGAGCGAATCCAAGAAAGCCGCGCCAACATCGCCCAGTGGCTGAGCCAAGAGCTGAGCAGCCAGATTACCCGTATGGCACGCCAACATGCGGCCACAGCCAATAGCTTTATTGACCGTCAAGAACCCTTTCACCTCCAGCAAGAGCTTCCGGTCAAGCTCGGTGACGAGCTCACTTATATGCAGCTGCGAATTGAAGAGCGAGAGCCCGAGCAGCAGAACAAGGGCAGTCGCCACCCTGAGTGTGCATCCGAGGAAAAACGCTGGTCGATATTTTTAACGTTCGATGTGCCCGAGGCTCCGCCACCTTGGGCTAGCGACCTAAGCGAGCCAAACACCACCCAAACCACGCCCAGAGACACCCTAAGCGTGGAGATGACACTAATCCAGCAAAGCGTGAGCATCGAGTTTTGGTGCCAACAAACGGAGTTATTTCAACAGGTACAAGGAGAGCTGAAGTCGCTTGAGCAAGCCATGGCAGAATCGGGACTCACGCTAACCCAAGCACTCTGTCATCAGGGTAAAGCCCCTTTGAAAAGGACGGCACTGACACAAAGCCACGCCAATCAAAGGCCACTTTCACAAACGCGAATCGATGTAAAAACCTAGCCATTGCGAGGCCGATAATGACGCACAATGAGCCAAGCCACGAAGAATTGGCAAAAGCTGTGGCCCTATTCTACGATGGCGAGCAAGCGCCCACCGTTGTGGCCAAGGGCACCGATGACACCGCCGCAGCGATCATAGCGCTCGCCCAAGAGCATAAGGTGCCCATCTGCAATAACCCGGCCCTGGCAGAGTTACTTACCCTGCTCGACATTGGCGACCATATTCCAAAAGAGCTTTACGTTGCCATTGCGCACATCATCAGCTTCGCCTACCAGCTGCGGCCCAACGGGGCCAATCCAGCGGACAATTAAAGATGCACTAATTACTTTTGAATAATAAGCGAGGTAAAGAGCACATCCTCAACACCCCCTATGCCCTCCTCGTCCATAATCACTTTTTGAATCTCTTTTAGCGCCTCTGCACGTAAAGCTTCCTTAGCTTCTTGCGACTCAATGGTCTCGTCGGTTTGGCTCGCAAACAAGCGCACGAGATTATTACGAATATAGGGCAAGTGGTGACGCACGGCACTCGCCGCCTCGGTATTGGCGAGCCGCGCGGTAACCTCCGCCTTAATGTAGCGCAAACGTCCTTCACCGCCGTAATTCACGATAAACGCGGGCTTAATCGGCAGGTAAATAGCTTGCGGCGGCGCAGCCTCGCCCTGGTCTTGTGCCACAGCTGGGCATGCGTAGCACAACACTGCAACCGTAACGACTCGTTTAACGAGCCAAAATGCCTTACCCCACATCGTCGTACGCCCCCTCGTGATCAAACCGATAAAAACCCAAGTGAGAACTGGGCTTAAGCCTTTACAACAAGTGTAGCTTAACGCTTGTGTTTATCAGGAACTTTACTTACCGTACTGCGTCTTTGAAATCCATTCATTGAAACTGGCCAATTTGCTGGCTGCTTGGAGACCTCGTCGAAAATGTCTTTGCCATCCTCTCGCCAAACGTTTGCTTTAATCGCCGCGGGCTGCTTGGGCCTAATCCTTATTGGCCTTTATATGCAGTACGGAATGAAACTCATCCCCTGCGCCCTTTGCATTACCCAGCGCATTTTTATTATCGCTGTAGGCTTGACGGCTCTGGTCGCCTTCCTGCACGGCCCCACCGGCGTTGGTCAAAAAATTTACGCGGGGCTAGGGGTAATTTTTGCCGCTACCGGGGCAAGTTTTTCAATGCGGCAAATTTATTTACAAAGCCTTCCCGCCGATGAAGCGCCCGCTTGTGGCCCTGACATTGCCTACATGTTTGACAATTTTCCGCTAATGGATGCACTCAACTTATTGCTGCGCGGCGACGGCAACTGTGCCGAGGTTGCGTGGACATTCCTGGGCGTATCGATTCCTGGCTGGACGCTGGTCGCCTTTGCCGGCTTGGCGGCCTTTAACCTTTGGCAGTTTATTCGCTTGCCACGACAACAATAAGCCACCCAAACATAACTTAAGCATCAATATCAAGGGGTTTTTATGCACAAAAGCCCCTTGCCCTCCTCGCCACAATCGCCTATCTTGAATCTCATACAACGACGGAACTCGGCCACGCCAGCCAACAGCTGCTGTTACCTTTAAACCGTCAGAGCGACCACTGTATTACCGTATTAAAGTTAAAGTGACTAATTAAAGGCGGCAGTTAAAAAAAGGGAAATACAAGGAGTCCAGCGCTGTCGCACTTCGATGACTACCGAAGAGACCTAAGCCAAGATACAATCAGCACCTACTACTCGACCTGAGTCGATAAATGCTCGATTGAGCGACAACAACAAACCCAGTTCAGGAAAGTGAAAATATGTTAGAAGACTGCAAATCTGCGCAAGAACGTTGGGGCGGCGTAAGCGAGTTAATCGATCGCTGGCTAGAAGAACGCAAAGAGTTGCTAGTTGACTACTGCGAACTCAGCAACGCCATTAAAGAACAGCACGATAGCGAGTGCGGCACCAAGCTTAGAAAGCTTTGTCAGATTATGGTCGACTATGTCTCTGCAGGTCACTTTGAAGTCTACGAGCAACTTATGCAAGAAGCCAAAGAATTCGAAGACACCGAAGGCCTTAAGGCCGCAGGCAGTTTTTACAAAATTATTGATGGCACTACCGAAGATATTCTCGACTTTAATGACAAGTATCAAGAAACCGACGATCTCGACGCACTTAACGAGGACTTATCCAAAGTCGGCGAGTGGCTTGCCACCCGTTTTGAAGCCGAAGACAGCATGATTGAAGTTTTGCACGTAGCGCACAAGGACCAAGTTGCCTAGCCAATCCTCTTTCGCTATGCCGCTTTAAGAAAAATTAAAATTAGACAGTTAGCTAGAAACGAGATAAAACGACACAACAAGCACAACACAAAAGCGCTTTTGGCGAGCTGAACTACACTGAGATAATATTCTTAGGTAATTATTAGGCTCAACATGAAGCGCTTTTTTTGTGCCCGCCACATGGTCCCACCAAGTTCTCCGTTTGTAGTCGCTGCCGCCCATGCGCGGCGCGCGACCAGCTCGCCCAAACGGCTCACCTCGCGCTGGACATCAAACCTAAAACACCACTTTAGTCAACTCGCTTACTTAGGGTGCTTGGCGATTGTCATGCTAATTAGCTCAGGCTGTGAGCAATCAACACGGATCACAGCATTTGATGAACTCAGTCAGTTTAGCCTTTCTACGGCCACCATTACGCCGACCGGCATTATCGCTGGCAGTATTGACAACGGCGCGGCCGCGCACTTCAATTCGACTACCGAGGCAAATTTTTTTTGGCGTACTGGAGGTGTTAACGACAGCCAGCAACCGGTATCCGCTGTGGCATTATCCGCCGACAACAATACAGCCATAACAGCTTCCGGTAGCACTTTAAATTTATGGGACACGCAATCTGGGCAGTCCCGCCACTACTTAAGCGCTCCCGCCACAATTAACGCCGTCGCCATAAACCCAAGTGGCACCCGAGCCGCCTTAGCGCTCGATAATAAAACCGCGGTAGTTATTAATTTAGAGCGAGGTGGCATTGTGCAAACATGGGTGCATGCCAGCCCAGTACTGTCTGTGGCGATAAATAATAAAGGGGTTGTGTTAACCGGCGAAGAAGCCAACGCCGCCCACCTTTGGCGACTCGGCGTAGACGAAGCCCTAGTCACTCAAACTCACGAGGATGCCGTAACCTTAGTGGCTTTCGACGATTCAGGCGACACCGCGGTAACGGCCAGCCGCTACGACAGCGTTCATTTTTGGCAAACCGCTGGAAAGCACGAAACGCAATACCGCATTAGCGGAAAAGCAATGGCTCTCAAAGCTGGCCGGCGTGCGGTTGACATTGCTTTTACGGCACCCAACAGCGTACTTGTTGCCTTTAGCGACAACACCATCGAATACCGACGTTTTACACAACAAACACCCATACAGCGCTGGGCGCTCGGCAAAAAAACAATGTTAGCGCGAGAAAACAGCACGCTGATTGCAATTGGACAATTTAAAAATAGCTGGCGAGCTTTAATGAGTGATGGCCGCCTTTACGAGCTAGGCGCGTTGTAGTCTCAGAGGCAGGAAAAGAAGCACTTGTAACCGTACAACCTATAGGGTGCATCTAAAGGTACCGCACTGTAGGCACTACATAGACAAGCCAACCCAACGACCGACAGTACAGTGCTGTAACAAGTGGTATAAAACCGCGCATACGCAACCCTATCCACTTTGCACACTGTACATATCCCACATCGGCAAAAAGATACCCAGCGCAAGTATGGTGACAAATACGGCCATCACCACAATAAGAATCGGCTCGATTTTAGCACTCAGCGTTTTTAAGTCGTAATCCACTTCTCGTTCATAAAAATCGGCGACCTCCTCAAGCAACTGCTCAACCTGGCCACTCTCCTCTCCCACCGCAATCATCTGCAAAACCAATGGTGAAAAGAGGTTGGTGGCCACGTGGGTACGAATTAAGCTATCGCCACGTTCAACGCCGCGCCGGATACCGTCAATTTTTTCTTCTAAATAAGGGTTGTCAATTGCACGCGAACACAGAGTTAATGCTTGGTTGACGGGCACCCCAGCTGACAACATCAGCGCAAAACTTCTCGAGTAGCGCGCCATCATCGCGCGCGAAATGGTTTCGCCGACCAGGGGCAGCTTGAGTTTTTTCTGCCCCCAGATTTTTGCCCCCTTCGGGTTGCGTAAAAATGCATATGCGCTGCCAAAAATAACCGCCGCGCCAAGCAATAAGGCCCACCAGTAATGAATAAACACATGGGACATGCCCATTAATATTTTAGTCACCAACGGTAAAGGCGCATCATACTTTTCAAACATAAAAGCAAACTTCGGAATAACGAAGATATTCACTACAGATACGGCAACAGCTAAGGCAACAACCACAAAACTTGGATAGCGAATTGCAGACTTAATACTCTTTCGGGTTTCTTCATCACGCGCCAGATAAAATGAAAGCTGTTTAAATACGGCCTCGAGCTTACCGCTACTTTCGCCGACATTAATCATACTGACAAATAGATGGTTAAACACCTCGGGGTGTTTTGCCATACTGGCAGATAGCGTCATACCACTTTCGAGTCGATCGGAAATATCATTTAGCACATCGCGAAAGGTTTCATGGCGAATACTTGCGGCCAAACCACGAATGCCACGAACCAGTGGAATACCCGATTTGGTAATGGTAAACATCTGCCGACAAAACATAATCAGCTCGACGGTCTCCACCTTATCCTTGCCGAATAACACGCTAAGCTGTCGACTCGCCGACGCTGCCATAGTGACTTCCGCGATATTCACCGGAATCACGCCACGGGCTTGTAGTTGGCTGGCCACCGCGTCCGCAGTGGCGGCGTCAAGGTTACCGGTAATTGCCTGACCTTGCGCGGTACGGCCAAAAAACTTAAAGGTCGGCATCTGCGCTAGCTCCCATCGGTGCCATCAAGATCGTTAGGCAACGCTGTCTCCAAAGTGGCTGGCTCGATTTCCTCGTCTTCCACTTGAGCGGTCACCTTTAAAACCTCCTCAAGCGTCGTTACGCCTTGTACTGCATAATCTAAGGCGCTAAGGCTTAACGGTCGATAGTGCGGATGCTGGTGCGCGACCGTATTAAACGCCCGCACATCGTTATCGCGCAGCGCATTGGCCATGGGGTGATTAATCTCGAGTAATTCAAACACCCCTATCCGCCCGTGATAGCCGGTGTTAAAGCAGTGAGGGCAGCCTGCCCCGCGGTAAAACTGCTTGTGGTGCTCGGCTTTTAGGGTTTTCAGTAGCATTTGCTCGTCAACCGATACCGGCGCTGGCTCCTTGCAGCTTTCGCAAATTTTTCGCACCAAGCGCTGAGCGACAATGGCTTTTAAGCTTGAGGCCACCAAATACGCATCGACTCCCATATCGACTAAGCGCAGTGCAGAGGCAATAGCATCATTGGTATGGAGTGTAGACAGCACCATGTGGCCCGTCATCGCGGCACGTAGTGCGATCTCGGCTGAGTTGGCATCGCGTATCTCCCCGACCAGCAAAATATCAGGGTCTTGGCGCAAAGTCGCGCGCAGCACGCGGGCAAAATCCAAACCGATTTTTTCGTGCACTTGCACTTGGCTAATACGAGGCAAACGAAATTCGACAGGGTCTTCGACGGTGATAATTTTCTTTTCTGGTGTATTGAGCTCGGACAAACCGCCGTACAGCGTTGTTGTCTTGCCACTACCGGTCGGGCCGGTCACTAAAACCAAGCCATGTGGGCGCGTAATAATCTGGCGGAAGCGTTTTACATAATCGGGCGGCATGCCCACCTTATCGAGCCTGCGCAACCCTTGTGAATGATCGAGTATACGCATGACTACCGACTCACCAAACTGGACCGGCATTGTCGACAGTCGAACATCGATATTGCGCTTGTTGACAGTAAGCTGAAAGCGACCGTCTTGAGGCAGGCGTTTTTCTGAGATATCTAAGCTCGACATCAGTTTGAGACGCACCACCAAGGCGCCAGCAATGCGCTTTTCATTCATCACCGTTTCGGCCAGTACACCATCAATGCGTTGACGAATGCGCAACACGGTTTCATCCGGTTCAATATGAACATCCGAGGCACGCGTTTTTATCGCCTCTTCAAAGATTTTTTGTAGCAGCTTAACCACCGGTGCATCCGTATCTTCAACCGACGACAACAGCTCGGACAGGTTGAGGGACTCGCCACCGAGTTCTTCATCAAGCTGCTCGGCCAGTGAGGCTATTTCACTGGCGCGACTATAGGCGCCATCAATAATATCGAGCAGTTCCGATTCGCGAACAACCGCAGGCTTAATGTTGCCTTTAAGAATTTTGCGAACCTCATCGAGGCCAAAAATGTCCGTTGGGTCGGACATGCCAAGCAACAGCCCATCGGACTCTCGCTTAAGAACTACCACCCGATAGCGCCGAGAAATGGTTTCGGGCAAGAGCTGTACGAGCTCTTTATCAAAGCGGAATTGTTTTAGTTCTATAAACGGGTAGTTAAGCTGCTTCGACAACAGCGTTAGCAGGGTATTTTCTTCGACATAACCCATCTCGATCAATTGGCGACCGAGCTTGTGGCCCGTCTTCTTCTGCTCGGTCAGTGCGCTTGACAACTGATCCGAGGTAATAATCTGCTGCGCAACCAGCAAGTCGCCAATTCTAATTCGCTGCTGACTGACCATAGATTGAAAACTCCCGAACAGAATTTGGCGGCAACATTAACCGCGCTAGACATTTAATCGCAACAACAAGATTACAAGCGCTCCAGCGTATGCCTTGGCGCCGACAGCTACTCTTGCAATCGAAATTCGCGACCGATTTTTTCAAATCGCTGCAAACTGCCGCCTATATCGTTTTTCCATGCATCTCCGTCGATGACCACTGGACGCATCAAAATAACAAGTTCTTTTTTTGTCTTGCGGTCATTTTTTGTTTTAAAGAACATATTTAATATTGGGATATCGCCCAACAAGGGGCGCTTACCATCGTTTTGCACCGTGGTTTCTTGCATTAAACCACCGAGCACAACCACTTCGCCGCTTTGCGCACGAACAATACTGTCGCTCTCGCGAATCTCTCGTAAAGCCAGAGGCAAGTCGTACTCGTCGCTACCGATGGTAAACACCTTTTGTTGGTCTTCTACCGTGCTGACCAGCGGGTGCACATGTAACACCACCGCGCCATCGGCGCTAATCTGGGGGGTTATATCCAAGGAAATACCACTAAAAAATGACGTTAACTCTATTTCTGGTGATGTCGTGGTAGTCGCCGCACTGGCCGTGGTATTGCTTTTAACGCCAGTTACAAAAAATTCGTCAGTCCCCACACGAATCATCGCCTTTTGGTTATTTACGGTACTCACGCGCGGGCTCGACAATACCTGCACCGACCCTTGCGTTTCCAAAAACGCTAACAGTCTAAAAATATCGTTCACCACCACCACCGATGAAAAGAGCTCACCATTTTCCGCAACTCCTTGAATCGTCGGAGTTGAGTCGAAGGCTGTCACATTTTTACCGTAACTATGCTGATTACCTAACTGCTCCA
>DATBNJ010000117.1:0-10296 GCA_036554385.1 Marinagarivorans sp.
ACAGCCACAGCACATTCTTAAGTCATTTCATGGGCAGTGGCGGTTTGCTGATTCCCCAATTTTCCACTATTCTCTCACTAGCCTAAAGGGGTAAGGAGAGCGCGTGAACGATCAAATAATGACCTTAAAAGAGGTCGCCCAGTACTTAAAACTGGCGCACTTAACGGGACAGTCATTCTTACTTAACGGGATAGTCACTCTAACGCACCCTCAATTTTGCAGACACTGTCTGCACAATTGAGCTGGAGCCACTTTAAGCAGCTAATCACTATGAGCGCCCCCCGACTTAACGGGATAGTCACCCTAACTCAGCGGGCACTCGGCCCATTATTGGGCTTGCGGCAGCTATTTGCGGGAGCCACAGAGCCGGGATGGCGATGTGGGAGCCTTTCAGGGACGGATTCACGGCGTTCCCGCAAATGGCTGGCGTGAGCCGTTTACGCTCGGTGACGACAAGTTTTTTAGTAACACCTGACGGGATAATCACTCTTACGCAGCTGTAAAAGCCGGGCAAGCTCAACCTGTTTGCACCGCGCCGTTACTGGCGATGGTAATCTGGTATTGTGTATTCAGCGCGCGCAGTACCGGTACCCTCTAGCCGCTGTGCCCTTTGTCCGGCCTACGCTTTGTGGGCTACCTTGCTCACATAAACACGTTCACACCAATATGCTCAGTCAACTATTAGCGATTCTTGCACCACTGATAATTGCCGTGGGGGCCGGCTTTATTTGGGGTAAAATTCAGCCCAATTTCCCCTCTGAGTTTGTATCGCGCTTGGTGATGAATATTGGTACACCCAGCTTGATTATTAGCGCCATGGCCAAGGTCAATGTAGCACCGTCTGTGATTGGCGAGGTAGCGCTGGCAAGCGCGCTGGCCATGCTGCTAACGGGCCTTGCCGCCGCTGCGATTATTCGAGAGCCTAGCGGGACAGGCACTTCAAATTCTTAGGGAGTGTCTCAACCATCGGATCGCTGCGTGTCTTGGGGTTTCTCTTAGTCCAAAACCCCTCAGCTTTGGGGCAGCTTTTAAAAGCAAACTGCATAATGCCGGGGTTTAACTGCTCATTTTTTGCGTAAGTAACATTTTCACTCTAGGCTTTCGTAAATACCCTTTAAAATTGTGTGATATAGCAATGCATGATAAACGAGCCCACCCACGAGTTCCCCTTAGTGTGAAGTTAAAAATTTGGCATCCCGATATTGGCGAGATGGCTTTACTCACCAAAAACTTTTCTGAGGGAGGCCTTTTTGTGGTGGTCGACCCCGAAGGGTTGCCCAGTGTTGGCGAAATAGTGCAGGGCCAAGTACAGGATACGGGAGGTGAAATGCCCATCATCAAAATGCGCATTGTAAGAGTCGAAGAAGATGGCTGGGGCTTAGAAGATGTCAATGAAAGCAGCCATAGCGATAACGTATAGAGGGCTAACCAAAGCCGCCGTACGGTAGATTCGCTTTTACGCTATTCACTTCGATTTTGAACCCATACTTAATGGGACAGTCATTCTGCTCACCACAGTTAATAAAGCTTTGTTGCCAAACATTTAAAGTGAATAGGGAGCGTTGGGGATCCCCCGCATAAATGGCTTTCATATCAACGCTTGGACTTTACTTTGCGCCAGATCATCTATCTAGTTAGTTCGCCTTTCTCGTTGTGTGACGGCTGTAGAGAGGTCAATTTTTGGCCACTCTGGTACAAATTTTCCGTTATAACAATCCGAATCGGCATAAAGTGCTTTAGGTGTAACCTCGGTGCCTGAGAGGATCGAATCAATGGTGTAAGTCACGCGGTAGCCACAGGCGCCAGAACCTGCCGATAAATGCAATAATTCCAGCTCGCTCTGCCCTGAAAGCGACAGGCTACCCCATACGGTATCTTGAGTGTGTAGAGATGTGGGGTTCTCATCACTGGGGACGATAAAACGGACGGTTTTAAGGATTTCACCCGTGTTATCAATCACATAACTCTGATAGCCGTCTTGGTAGGCGCCGAATTCACAGGCGATTTGTAAAAGCTTTCGTTCATCCGTTAAATTCAGAACGTGTACGAGCCGTTCATCTGGCGCTTCGAAGTCACTACTGCACTTTTGTGTGTCCACTTTATCCTGCCAAAACGACAAGCTATTAAGTTCGCCACTCGCGTTCGATAAGCTTTCGCTGGAACTGCTGTTCGGTTCGTAAGTGGGTTGCTGCGCGCAGGCGGTAGCGGCAACCAGTGCCGCGAATAAATAAGGCGTGGTTTTAAGCATAGTTGGCATAGGGCTGTTTAAAGTTGGGAGCAATAATGGCAGTTTGAGTGGCGGCGAGGAAGCTTACCGCAAGCTTACCGGGACAGTCACGCTAACTCGCTTGTGGCAGAAAGTAAGCACTGATTATCACGCGTGGTTAAGAAAGGTCTTTCCCTTGAAGCATCGCCTGATCGGATACCGAGCTATCAGGTGCCGCTTTAGCTCCAGTGTTCTTCGGGTAGTCGGCGGTATGGCTACAGGCCACCGAGTGGGTTATTGCAAGCAATATAACTATCCATTTAAGGGCCAAAGCCAAATTTCTTTTCCTCGTGCAAAATCTTTTTAGTGTGACTGTCCCAGTTGGTACCAGTCCCAGTTGGTACCATGAAAGGGTGCTGGTTGATTATTTTCTAGGCATTGAAGCGCCGGGAGCGCTTGAATAGTGCCCATGGAGGGCTTGAACGGCCTAGAAAGTGATTAGCCAGTGCCTACTTTCGCGAGCTGCTGATCAAGTTACAACATTTTTATTTTTTCGGTGCGAGGGGTGGGGTAGTTGGTATTGCGCGAAGTCCGAGGCTCTTAGGCAGAAGTGGCTTTAATTTTGCGGTGGTTCACAACCATTAGGTAAAGCTTATGGAGAGCGGCTATGTCTATTGCGTTATTTTCGGGAGTTTATCAGGCTGGTTCGAGCCAGCAGGTGCATCATGCGCCAGATGCGTTTGCGAGCCAGTCGCGGCAAGCGGCAACGCAGAGTTCTGATGCGGCAAGTTCTGGCCGCGAGGTCTCTATTTCGCCTGCTGCCCAAAGACTCGCGCAGTCGGATTCGGCGTATGTGATGAATACCTCTAAGGGTGATCGCGTGGTTGATCTGGCGACGTTTTTTGAGCCACCCGATGGCCCAGTAGATTTGGATAGCATCCCTTTATTGTTACCCTCTGAGGCGAATGTCAAAACACTGCAGTCACAGTTTTCAAAGGTGTTCCCCGACTTTTTACAAAGCCACGGTATTCCCGAAGCCCCAGCTGAAATCCGCTTTGATGATCACGGCCAGCTTGTGCTACCGGCTGATTACGCCCATGCGGATACCTTGAAAGCGGCATTGACCGATGAGCCCGCTTTGATGAAGCAGTTGAGAACGGTAAATGCACTTGCGTCACACGTGGCTGCGCTACAAGAGGCGCTACCCTTTCACGAAGAATATGCCCGGGCGACCTCACAGGCACAGATTGATGCCGTGATCGCCAAGTACCAGTATTTATTTGATGACTATCGTCGTGGCCCTGAAGTCGCCTTGGCCTTTGCTAAGTCGGGTAATATGAATGTTATCGCCGGTGATCAGGCGTTGGTATAATTTTAAGCACTGCATAGGCGCTGCGTTTCGCTGGTGAATTTTTTGAGGTCGGGGTAAAGTGAGCCAAAAATGCTGCCGAGTTAGTGCCCACCTAGAAGCGCTTGTTATTACTAGACCGCGGATGGCGCTTCAGGGCAGACACTCGTAAGGGCGTTGTGCACTTTTATAACAATACGGGAACCCGAATGACCGACCTTAAACAAAAAATTGCGCTATTTATCGATGCCGACAATGCGCCGGCCAGCAAATTTGAAAGTGTGCTGAGTGAAGTGGCCAAATATGGTGTGGTCACGATTCGAAAGGCCTACGGCAATTGGAAGTCGTCGACGTTAAAACCGTGGGAAGATTTGCTTCACGAATATGCCATACAACCGATTCAGCAATACGATTTAACCAAAGGTAAAAACGCGTCGGACATTGCGCTGGTGATTGATGCCATGGATGTGATGTACACCAAAGACATCGACGTAATGTGCTTTTTGTCATCGGATTGTGACTTTACGCCCATGGTGACTCGCGCATTAGCCGAGGGCAAAGTTGTGCTCGGCTTTGGTGAGCGCAAAACACCGAGCCCGTTTGTGAATGCCTGTTCGAAGTTTTTGTTCCTGGATGAACAAGAGCAGCCAGAATCCACAAGTGCCGCCAAGCCCAAAAATATCAAGTCCAATACCAAGCTTATAAACTTACTTAGGCAGGCTATCGAGGCGACCGAGGATGACGACGGTTGGGCGGGGCTTGGCGCGGTCGGCTCCCACATTTCCAATAAAACCTCTTTCGACAGCCGCAACTACGGTTTTAAAAACCTGAGTAGCCTAGTCAAGGCCATCGATCTATTCGAGGTCAAACGGGGGGCGTCCAATCTGTTTTGGGTTCGCAACGTTAAAAGGGCCAAAAAGCCGGAAGGCTAGCGCTCGCAGTGCTTCAGGGCGAAACCGCTATTAGTTTACTTATCGTTGATATAACAGATGAAAACTCGATGCGGGCGCCTGCGTTTTGGGGGAATTATCAGGCTCTCGGCGTAGGCCTTTACCCCACCCCACCCCGCCGCGACGGTTACGCTAGGCTTAGTCCATGACGATACGCGCTTGACCTAGCCAGTATTGCGTTAATACCCTCATGGCTTCGACTAAATCGCTGTAGTGGGCTGGCTTGGTCATGTAGGCGTTGCTGCCGAGGGTGTAGCACTGGCGGATTTCGACTTCCGAATCCGAGGTGGTAAACATAATGACGGGGATGTGCTTGAGTCGGTCGTTGAGCTTAATATGGCTGAGGACTTCTCGCCCGCCCATGCGGGGCATATTGAGGTCGAGCAATATCATGCTCGGTAAGATTTTAACCTCGCTTAGTGCGTCAAGTAGCTCTTCGCCGTCGGCGACAAAACGCAGTTTGTCTTCGCTAAGCTCGTTTTCGACGAGCGCGTCTCTAATCAGCTCTTGATCGTCTAGATCGTCGTCGGCGATCAGTATGTAGCTTACGGAGCGAAGTCTTTTAGACAGGGTGTTGGAATTTTTCATTAAAGAGGCGGCCCTCATGGTTAAAGCCTAAGTAGAGCTATCAAGCGTAATACTCGGTTTTGGAATGGCCGCCAAAGTTAAAATGGTAGTGTATACTCCCGACCAGCCCGCGCACATTAGCGTACTAATGTATTCTTTACAATATAAGCTTGTTAATATACCTTGAAATCTTCACATTCAACTGCTGAGAGAATCACGAGCCTGCGAACGCAGCTGGGCCTCTCCCAAAAAGAGTTCGCCGAACATATCGGCATTACTCAAGGGGCGTTGTCGCAGCTTGAATCTGGGAAATCGACGCTTTCACTTCAGACCATTACACGTATTAGCCAAGTCTTTAATATTGACTGCAATTGGTTGGTGCTGGGCGATAGCAAAAGCCTTCAATCTGATACTGGACCTATCCACAACTCAAGCATGTTATCGACTGACCCCTCCTACAATGACGCCAAGCGCAAGTGGCTCTCTGAGCTAAATCTTATTCCTTTAATCGCTGAAGAGGCCCATGCGGGCTACATCAAGCAGTGCGGCGATGAAGATTATCTCGAAACCTTGGAGGTTTACCGCATTCCCGGTTTTGAATCGGGCAACTATCGCATGTTCGAAATTGAAGGCGATAGCATGGTGCCCACGATTCACCCCCGGGAAATTGTGGTTACAGAACTTGTTTCAAATTGGGATGCGATTGAAAACGGTGCACTTAGCGTGATTATTGCCGACGATGGCATAGTGGCTAAGCGCGTTTACCGATACGACGAGGATGCCAGCAGTTTTCTCCTAAAAAGCGATAACCCCGACTACAAAACCTATTCCCTTAAATGCTCTGAAGTTAAAGAAATTTGGCAAATTAAGGCGAAAATCACCAATGTTCTGAGTAACGACAGCCATGTAAGTGCGGAGCGCTTTAAGTCGATAGAGTCCGATATTATGGAATTGAAAGAGCAGCTCAGCAAAATATCGGCACCTGAAGAGGCGAGGTAACTCCGCAGCTAGGGCGCGGTTTTAGTCGGCAGTCGGTTCAACTTTTGCCAGCGGAAGGGTGATAAAGAATGTTGCGCCTTTACCTTCTTCAGCATCTGCCCAAATTTTGCCTTGATGGCGCTCCACGATTTTTTTGCAAATGGCCAGCCCAAGGCCTGTGCCCTCGTAGGAATCTTTGGCGTGTAAGCGCTCAAACAAATTAAATATTTTGGCGGCAAAAGCACTGTCGAAGCCAATGCCGTTATCGGTGACTGCAACGGTGATGAACTGCTCGGTTTTATGGGTCGTGGTTATCGCGATTTTCGGTGCTAAACCCGGCACTGTGAACTTGAGTGAGTTGTGCATAAGGTTTTGAAATAAACGCTGAATTTGGCGTTTGTCGCCATACAGCACGCCGAGTTCTTCGCAGGTGATTGAGGCGTCGTTATCGGCGATGAGTATTTCCAAGTCATCTAGAATCTCTCGCAAGGCGCTGTCGGCGTTAAAATACTTAAATTCGTTGCCACGGCGGTGGATGCGAGAAAAGCTGAGCACGCCCTTGATCAGTTGTTGCATTCTATTGGCGGAATCCATCATTCGGCCTAGGTAATAAGCACTGTCTTCATCCATGGCATCTTTGGAGCGCTGAATGCGCGTGCCAAAGGTTTGGATTTTTCGCAATGGTTCTTGCAGATCGTGTGAGGCCACAAAGGCGAAGCGCTCTAGCTCGCGGTTGGACTCTTGCGAGGCTTTTAGGGCTTTGGCAAGCTCGGTTTGCGCGTGTTCCTTGGAGATGATTTCCGCTTCTAGCGCCTCGGTGCGCTTGCGCACCATATCCTCTAAGGCGTCGTTAATCTTTTGTAGCCGTTCGGATTTTGCCAATACGTAGTTAATCACCGTATTGCGAAACTTGGCGGCGCAGGAAATTTCGGCCTTCTCCCACGGTTCCGACTTATTGCGGACGTTTTCCTTCCACAGTGCAAAAGAGCTGCGAGGCATTAGGCGGTGACTGCCGTCGTCTAAAAACTCGATGACTTTCTCGGGTTTGCCACCCCAGTTTTTAGTTTGCATCACTTCTTTTCTAAACCAAATTAAAAACAAGTCACAAGAGACGGATAGCGAAATTAAAAACACGCCGCTGGCGGTATCGTTTAGGTGGGCAAAGGCTTCGTTTTCGACGCCGAGTTGGTGGCTTTGATAGACGTAGTTATTGCCTAGCGTATTATCGGCAATCCAAGTGGCGATGGCCTCGACTTGCTCGGGCGAGGGCGTGCTGCCATAGCATTCAACCTCTTCCTCAATACACCATGCCACGCCAGTGGCGTTCATCATCTCCATCAGGGTGTCGGCGTTTTGCCGCAGGCCGTCAGTGAAAAAAACTTCTTCTGACATGCGCTCCGAAATCGAGGCGCTTAACGAGAGAAGTTTGGCTTCTCGTAGTGCGTCGTAAGATTGTGTTTTAAGGGTAATTAAGTAAGACAGCATAATGCCCATATACTGGGCGACTTCACGCGTTTCAAAGGGCACGACATGCGGCGAGTAATGATGGCAGGCCACTAAGCCCCACAGTTTGCCTGCGGTAATAATGCTGATCGACATTGATGCGCGCACGCCCATATTGCGCAAATACTGGCAGTGAATGGGCGATACGCTGCGCAAAATGCAGGTACTTAAATCGACGGGCTGATCCTGAGGGTAAAGCGGCGATGCGCCTGCATCAACGTCGGCCAATAGGCGTATAGGGTTTCGAATGTAGAGCTCGCGTGCCTGCTTGGGGATATCGGACTCGGGGAAGTGTTGCTTTAAAAATGAGTTAAGATCCTCGCGCTTAGCCTCGGCGACAACCTCGCCGTTGTATTCATGGTCAAATTTGTAAAGCATCACGCGATCAAACTGGGTGAGGCTTCGAATCTCCTCGACGGAGGCACTAAAAACAGTTTCAAGCTCTTCGGCGTCAATAATGGAGTGCAGCGAGTGTTTGACTAAATAATTTACGGGGTCAAAGTGACGCATCGCCGAGCCCGCGCGCCTTTCTAACTCTATCATCACCTTGCCGTCGCATTCGCTCAGCACCGCGGACATGGCAAGCTTGGCATTACTGGGGTGATTCAGCGTAACGCTCACAGGGTTAATTTTAAAAAACTCTAACGAGCCTTGATGCTCTTTAATTGTCGCGATCAGCTCGGGGTTAACGATCTCGCTAAGCGGCGTGTGCAGTAAATTGTCGGGCGTTGTTTCAAGTAGCTCGGCTAGGTTTTCGCTGAGGTACTTAACGCTAAGGTCTTGAGGGGCGATAACCAATAAAAAGCCATGAGGCTGGATCGAGCCGGGAATGTGAATGGGCTCTTCGTGACAGTTGTCCAACGAAACTTCAAAAGGTTTGCGCATCAAGCAATGTCCAAAAGGGGTTGGTGAATGGCATTAAATGCGTATTCAGCGCCTGCGATTATCGCGGGTGCTGAATTGGGGTGTTGGTCGGCGTAGCTTTGCAGGGTCTCGAGAAACGACATCCACATCGCAGAGCGTTCAGCCCCATAGGCATTAAAAAACTGCAGCCCGCCTTGGCCGGAAAGCCATGGGTGACGGCCAAGCGCCAGCTGAATAGGGCTGCCGCCCAAGGTGGCGCCCTCCATGACATACATAACGCCCAAGGCTTGCGCTTCGTTGGGTGCGTTTAAAGCAACGGCCGAGCGTGCCGGAAGGGGCGGTTCAACCGTTGACCGGAATATCGCTGAAGCTGGAGTCATCGCGCCTTTGCTGAGCTCGGATACATAAGCGATGTCGGCCTTTAACCAGTCGAGCTTATGGCGCTGTGCTATTAATAGGCGCGTCGCTGGATACTGCCGAAGCAGAGCTTCCAAGGGTGTGTAGCTACGCTGCATTGCGACCAAAATTGCTAAGTATTCCGTCGCTGTAAGCAGGGGGCTGAAAAGTGTTTTGGCGAGTGTGCGCTCGACGGTGCGATGGAGATCACGGGTGGCTAATTTGAGTTGCTCCGCAATACCGGCGGCGGACTCTAGCCGTGACTTGTAGAGAGGTGAATGACGTGGAACGGCGAGCATAGACTCTCTTTTACGGCAAAAAGCGCAGTATATACGTAGTGTATGCATTGTGAATAGGGCTGGGCCTAAAGCTCGATGCCCGGTGCAAAGGTGCATTCTTTAAGTCTGTATGCCTCCGCCCCGTTAGCCCCTCCTATCCAGAAGCGGTCGCTTTAGGTGGACACTTATTTAGAATGTGGGGACGCCGCCGACAACTGTAAAGGCTAAGGTTTATCGGTCGCGGAACCTCTGTTGGGTTGTCGGCCGAAAAGATACTTCAGGACGGTTCCAAACAACCCGATGACAGTCACCGTAGTGGTTGTGAGTAGGGTGATGATCACTTTGTCTGACAACTCAAAATATTCATACAGTAGTACTTTTAGCCCCGAGCAGATAACAACGAAACCAATAAACACAAGCCAAGCGACTATCAGTGTATAGATTCTCTTAGCATACTTAATCCTTTGACTATGCTCTTCCTTCTTAAATTCGAGCTCTTGAATTAGAGCATTGTTCTCAAGCTGCTTGCGCTCTCGCTCTAAGCTCTGCTCCTCTTCCTTCGTTGCATCGTCGGGTTCGTTATCAATTTCTCCCGAAAACGGAATCGAGCGCCCTATAAGCCTTGAGTTAATCTGTTCGTTGGCGCTTTTGGTCATGCTGACGGTTCTTCTAACTTTGAAACCTCAGCATTAAAGTAGGCTCGTATTACGTCGGTATCAATATCTGTTCCATGTGGCGGGCTGCCTCCATGCCGCTCTTGATAAATCTTGTACCACGGTTCTTCTTCTCGATGGGTTAAGTTAGATAATTGAATGCCAGTGAGGTCGCCGTATTGTTCGAGAATCCAATTAAGTAGCGGTCGAACTGCATCCTTGTCGCTTTTGCTTAACTCTGGACAGTCGCTATGGCCAAATGCAATGGCAGTATTGTTTCTCAAATGGGCTGTAATCGGCTGATTACCGTACTGCTTTGCTGCAGAGTAGATGGTTTCGATCACAGGCCCGTAACGCCATGCTTCTACTTGCTCATGGATAAGAGGCTCGCCAGTGGCGCCTAGGTTCCATCCGTTTGCATAGTAAACTAGCTTTTGCAGTTTCATGGGGGTTATATCGCCGACCCCTTTCGCTCGCGCAAGATCTAGGAGAAAATTGGCAACAGCTAAAGTTGGGTAACTCATGATCTCCTCCAGCCTGATAGTTGATTAAT
>DATBNJ010000118.1:0-7989 GCA_036554385.1 Marinagarivorans sp.
CCAATATCGACATCATCTACGCACCCGGTGCTTTTGAATTCCCCATCGCTGCACAAAAAATCGCTGCCAGCGGTAAGTACGATGCCATTATCGCGCTCGGCGCCGTCATTCGCGGCGGCACGCCGCACTTCGACTATGTGGCTGGCGAGTGCACCAAGGGCTTGGCGCAGGTATCGCTGCAAGCCGGCCTGCCAATTACCTTTGGCGTGCTGACCGTCGACAGCATCGAGCAAGCCATAGAGCGCAGCGGTACTAAAGCGGGTAACAAAGGCTGCGAAGCGGCCAGCACCGCGTTAGAAATGGTCTCTTTATTAGGTAAGCTGTAATGTCTCAGAACCCCATGCCTGCACTGCGCAGCAAAGCACGCCACTACGCCATGCAAGCGCTGTATCAGTGGCAGATGACCAAAATGCCGCTCAATGTGATCGAAGCAGAATACCGCACCGATAACGACATGAGCAAAGTCGATGTGGATTACCTGCACGAACTTATCCACCAGGTGCCAGCCAATATCACCACCATCGAAACGGACTTTTTGCCCCATGTTACCGACATCACCTTGGCGCAAATCGACCCCATCAGTTTGGCGATTTTGCGGTTGTCCTGCTACGAGCTACGCTACCGCCTAGACGTGCCTTACAAAGTGGTCATCAACGAAGGCCTTAATCTTGCCAAGCGTTTTGGTGCAACAGACAGCCACAAGTTTATTAACGGCGTGCTCGATAAGGTCGCGCCACGCCTGCGCGAAGCGGAAGTCAAAGGCGCCCAGGGTTAAGCCATGGATGAGTTTGCGCTGATTCGCCAGCATTTTGCTAAGGCCATCGTCTCGAGCGATGTCGCACTGGGTATTGGTGACGACTGCGCACTCTTAATTCCACCGCCGAACAAACAGCTGGCCGTTTCGATGGATACGCTGGTAGCGGGCACTCACTTTTTGGAGGGCACTGCCGCTCGGCACCTTGCCACCCGCGCCTTAGCCACAGCCCTTAGCGACCTCGCGGCAATGGGGGCAGAGCCTTTATGGTTTACGCTGGGCTTAACATTGCCCAGCGCCGACCACGACTGGGTCGGTGAATTTTGCGAAAGCCTGCTGAACTTTGCGGATGAGCACCATTGCCATTTAGTGGGGGGGGATATTACCCGTGGCCCGCTGACGATTACGGTCCAAGTACACGGTGCCGTCGATGCGAGCAAAGCGATGCGCCGCAGTGGTGCCAAGCCCGACGACATCATTTACGTGACCGGCACCCTAGGCGACGGCGCTGCCGCCCTCGCAGTGCTAACGCAAAACTTTACCGTGCGCCGCAGCTCACAAGAGTATTTGCAACAGCGTTTTTACCGCCCCACGCCTCGTCTGCGCGAAGGCCAAATGCTGGCTAGCATAGCCTCGGCTGCCATTGACATTAGCGACGGGCTCTATGCGGACCTCGGCCACATTTGCCACGCCAGCGGTGTCGGCGCAATGATTAACGTTAACCGCCTACCCATGAGCGAGCACTGGCGCAGTAGCGTCAGCCTCGACAAGGCGCTGACCTGGGCCATCAGCGGGGGGGATGATTACGAGCTGTGTTTTACGGTACCGCGCGACTATATCAATACTTTAGAACAGTGGATCCGCCAAGAGCGCATCCAAGCAACGGCCATTGGTAAAATTACCGCAAACACCGATATTCTCATGGTCAACAAAGGCAAAGCTATGGAGATCGATGTGGAGGGATACAAGCACTTTGACTAACACAGCACCCACCATCACTTTTAAAACCGACCTAAAAGGCCGCCCGCAGCCGACCTTTCGTCAGCTGCTGAGTAACCCGGTGGCGCTGCTGGCCTTTGGTTTCGGCAGTGGTTTAGCTCCCAAGGCACCCGGTACAGCCGGAACCCTGGCCGCATTACCGATCTTTTACTTGCTCGCGCAATTACCCCTCTATACTTATATTGGTGTAACGCTCGTTGCCTTCGCGATTGGTATTTACCTGTGTGGGCAAGCCTCTAAGTGGCTGGGTGTTCACGACCACGGCGGTATTGTGTGGGATGAGTTTGTGGGCATGTGGATAACCATGATCGCAGCCCCCGCAGGCTGGCCGTGGCTAGTGGTAGGCTTTTTGCTGTTTCGCTTTTTTGACATGCTCAAGCCATGGCCCATTAGCCTTGCCGATAAACACATACACGGCGGCTTTGGCATTATGGTGGACGATGTTTTTGCAGGCGTTGCCGCGCTTGGCTGCTTGCAAGCGCTGGCCTACTGGTTGGTTTGATGCTTTGGCACAGACCGGCAATCGCTCACTCTACTTTGCGAGGTACCCGTGCGCCGCTTTTACCTTTACTCCGTAATGATCACATTCCTGTTTGCGACCCACTTTGCCAGCGCCAATACTGATCGCGTTGTTGTTAAGGGCCTGTTTGCGGGCTCTGCTGTGCTCGAAGTCAACGGTAAAGCCCATATGCTCAAAGAGGGCGCCAGCACGCCAGAGGGCATTACCTTGTTACGCGCCACCAGCAAATATGCCCAAATCGAGCAGCAAGGCGAGATTAAAAAGCTCGGCCTAAACCGCCAAGTGGGCGGCACCTACACCAGTACAGAGCCCGCCAGTGTAGAGCTCGGGCGCCGGCCGGATGGTCACTTTCTGACCCCTGGGCGCATTAACAATCGCTGGGTAGAGTTTATGGTCGATACCGGCGCAACTAGTGTCACGCTCAATTCCTTCACCGCAGAGCTTTTAGGCATTGCCTACCGCGATGCAAAGACCGTACAAGTGGGTACAGCGCAAGGCAATACACAGGCATATCAAGTTATACTAAGCTCTGTGGCCGTTGGCGATGTGCTACTCACTAACGTTAGCGCTTTTGTTATTGAAGGCCGCTTTCCACAAACCATATTGCTGGGAAATACATTTCTAAGCCGAGTGAATATGCGCGTTGAAAACAGCGCCATGACACTGCAAGCGAAATTCTAGCGACCGTTTTATTTTGAAACTTTAAGGCCACAGAGTGACCATTACCTACGTCGACACCTGCAAATTGCCTACCCCTTATGGCATCTTCAACATGCACGGCTTTGCCGACAGCGCCAACGATAAAGAGCATATCGTCTTAACCATGGGTGACGTCACAACGGACAAGCCCGTATTGGCGCGCATTCACTCCGAGTGCTTGACCGGGGATTCCCTATTCAGTTTGCGCTGCGATTGCGGCGCACAGTTGCAGGCCGGCATGCACAAAGTCGCCACCGAAGGCCGCGGTGCGATTTTTTACCTGCGCCAAGAAGGGCGGGGCATTGGCTTACTGAACAAAGTCAAAGCCTACCACCTGCAGGATCAAGGCCTTGATACCGTCGAAGCCAACGAAAAGTTGGGCTTTGGGGCCGATATGCGCGACTACAGCATCCTGAAGCCGATGATCGAGCATTTGGGCATCCACGCCCTCAAGCTGATGACCAATAACCCGCGCAAAATCGCTGCCATGAAAGAACTTGGCATCCCCGTTACCGAGCGGCTAGAGCACGAAACGGGGCGCAACCCTCACAACGCCCACTATTTGGCGACTAAAAAAGGCAAGCTCGGGCATTTACTGGACGGTAAATAGCGGCCTCGAGCGCACCCGGCAACGCCAACATTCGGCGCTTTAATTAACTCCCGGCGTTAGGGTCACGTCTTCAACCACCAGCGCTTTGGCGGGGTAAATAATTTGCGATCCGCCACTGCCTGTGACTTGCATCAGCACGCGCTCGTCTTTGGCCCAGACAAAATGCGAGGTATTTTTCGGCTCGGTAAAGACACTGCCCTCGGGGAGCCTTTTCAGCTTGCTCTCATCGTAAACATCGCCGTAGCCCACGTATAAAGAGCCTTGCAGAATGGTAATGACGCGCTGATCGGTATGAAAGTGAGGCTGGCTTTTATGGCCCTTGGGGAAGGTGACACGATAGACGTACATGTCGCCTTTGTGCTCGTTACCGGAAATTGGCGCATATTGAACGCCTTCTTGGAGGCCTCGCCAGTCGAGCTCTTTGGGTTCTAAACGAACCGATGCAAATTCGCGGCTGAACGCCTGCGAAGAAAGCCCCCCTATTCCCACACCCAGGCTTAGCGCAAGGCCACCCGAGCAACGCGTGAACTTTTTCGCTGCCTCAGCCTTGGTGATGGCGGCACATTGAATTATTGAAAATAAACGTTTGATAGCATTCTCCTTCGTATCTTCCTTGAACACTGCTTTTATTGTAGTCCTTAAATTGGCTGCCCGCTGCATCCCTTAGCGCTTGCAACGTACAGCGCCCGCAACATACCTTGTTGCACTTTCGCGCACTAATCTTTCGAACACCGTTATGACAGCCGCCAAGCATAAGGCCTGACCCGTTTTGGAGCAAGCAAACTGTATCGCTATAATGGCGAGCCTATTTATGGCTGGGAGTTTATGGCTGGGAATGTTTATCGATTTTGTTGTCGTGCTCTGTCGGCGTTAGTGGCCGCGTTGCTGTTAAAGCCCGCCATAGTGCCTTGAAACGGCGCTCTAACTTTAACTCTATATTGTGGATATAACGGTTCAGGCGCACGCTTTTGCCGCGACACTTTTGCAGCAAGCGCTGCGCACGCGGGCTAACACACAACAAGATCGCACCGTTGGCGCCAATAATAAAAATGCCCACCGGTATGGGCGACAATAATGCCAGCACGCCCAAAAACAAGCCGATACTCGCCAGTATCACCAGCAACAAACGAATCACCTTATCCACCTAAAGCTCCGCTAAAAAACAGCTACCGCGCACTTCACCCACAACACCCTAAAAACGCATTAAAGCTTACTGGATTGATGTGACAACCAGAAGGCGCGAAGGCTACCAAAAGCTGTACCGATACCGAGCGCAATCGCTATGAGCAGCGTAGCCATTGCCCCTATTCTTCGTGATACCAATCTGTCACAGGTTATTCAAAAAAGCGTCAACTCAGCGCCATACAGACTGTGCATGCTCTTTGGCGCGCCATCCATTGTGCGCCGGCACTTTCACATCCCAACGGTTTAGCCCGCACGCCCAACACTCGGAGATATCTATGTATAACTTTAGGTTTAGCCCATTTAATCGCGACACGCTTCCGTCTATTCCACGCCGTTGGCGCCCCCACCTTCCAGCCCTGCTCGCATTGGGTTTACTGGGTGTCTTAAGCCTTGCCAGCCAAACCACCGAGGCGAAAGATTGGGATAAAAAACACTGGAGTAAAGATCATAAAAGCTGGGACTGGAGCCATAAGGGGCCTCACAAGCACAAGCACCACCGAGCGCAATCTCAGCTCGGCGCTCGTCCGTTTTATCTGGTCGACGATATGGACAACGGCAAACTAAAACGGCAGCTTAAAGCCTGTGAAAACGGCCCTTTTTATCCCACCGATTTTTCCATCGGCCACCGGGGTGCTGCGCTACAGTTTCCAGAGCATACCCAGGAGTCATACCAAGCCGCGGCCCTGCAAGGTGCAGGCATTATCGAATGTGATGCCGCTTTTACGAAAGACAAAGCGCTGGTCTGCCGTCACTCACAATGCGACTTGCATACCACCACGAATATTCTCGCCATCCCGGAATTAGCCGCCAAATGCACCACGCCATTTACACCGGCCAACCTGCTAACCGGCGAGCCCGCCTCAGCCATGTGCTGCACCAGCGATATCACTTTGGACGAGTTTAAAACCCTGTGCGGCAAAATGGACGCAAGCGACCCGACTGCTTTAACGGTAGAAGAGTACATGGGCGGTACGGCCAGTTTCCGCACTGATTTATACGCCCAGTGCGGCACCCTATTAAGTCACCCAGAAAGCATTACACTGATTAATGATCTGGGCGCTAAATTCACCCCAGAATTAAAATTCCCCTCCGTCGATATGCCGTATGAGGGTGACTACACGCAAGAAGACTATGCCCAACAGTTGGTCGACGACTATCGCAATGCAGGCGTTAAGCCCTGCGATGTTTGGTTGCAGTCCTTTAATTATGACGATGTTTTATATTGGGTTAAAAATGCACCCAGCTACGGCAAACAAGCGGTTTTTCTGGATGGCCGATACGACGACCCAAGCTTCGAGCCCTCGCTTGCGGATATGGAGCGAATTAAAGCCGACGGCGTTAATATTATCGCGCCGCCGATTTGGATGTTATTAGACACCAACAGCAAAGGGAAAATAGTGCCTTCCGACTACGCCAAATTCGCCAAGGCTGCCGGTTTAGACATCATCACTTGGACACTTGAGCGCGATGGTCCACTTAAAAACGGCGGTGGCTGGTACCATCAATCGATTAGCGACGTGATTAATAATGACGGCGATACCTTTAAAGTGCTGGACGTGTTGGCCAAGGATGTGGGCGTAATCGGGGTGTTTTCCGATTGGCCGGCGACTGTGACCTATTATGCGAATTGTATGGATCTTTAATTGATGTTTTGGCGGGTGGGATTAACGGAGGCTCTACTCGCCACTCTTCGCACATTTAAGGGTTGAATTTGGAATGCCACTAAAGCCGGCTCGAGACATCGACTTAGGCAGCTATCGAAATGGGCCGCATGGAGTTACCGCTACCATATCAGCAATCCAAGCCAAATAAGATCGTGAAGGCTTTACTACACCCTCGGTTTCTACGAGTTATTTCTCTCACCGCGCCCCACTAAATACTTCTTCTGTGGATAAAATATCTAAATATCGCGTCAAACGGTATATTAAACGTTAAGCAGAACACCCACTCTAATACCCTCAAAAATCAGACTCCGAAATGGCATTTATTTAAATGCTATAGAAGCTCACTCCTTGAATTTAACCGATCGTCAAACTAGACGCCATTCGCCGCCAGCGCTTCCAAGTAACCCATTCAAAATTTACTGAAACTTGGCGCCTAGGCAGCAACGTCACTTCGCTCGATCAGACTTTTTATGGAGTGCATGTCCTTTATAGACTTATATATTGCTTGAAGCTTGGGGATAAACCGCACCAAGCGGGAATACGAGCCCGAAACGACACCCAAATGCGCTGTTAAGCAGCGCCGTGAGCGCCCCTACGGGGCGTACAACACATTCTCAAATGACCCTGTCACTGAGCGTGTCACTATCTGCTCGGTTCTGTCGAGATTGCTTGCCGTTTGCGTGCAAACCAGCTCTGCCTCAAAAATGCCGTCTGTGCCGTACTTACTGGCCCCTTCGATCGTTATTGTGCCGTTCTGGTCGCCGCTTACCTCGCAAACCTCGACGCCTAAGGTGCCCGCGACTTCTAGACCGTAGGTGGTGATCTCCAGGTAAGGCGCCTCGAGAAAGTCATTCGAGCCGGTTAGAGTGTATTGGCGGGCACCGTCGATGTACGGTATGTTCAGTAGAATGCGCCGGGTAATACCATCCCCCGGCTCGCTCGTGGTGCCGACCATAAGACCCAAATCGTCGTTGGCTGGCAGCCTGACTATCGCCCGCCTACTGAAAAAAAGGCCCGAAACCTCGGGCATACCTTCTAAATTGTATATGAAGCTTCCGCGGTTACGAACACCGCCTGGAGCGGGGCGAAGGTAGCCGTCTCTAACCAGCGCTAAGAAATCCCCGTAGTCTGCGATGGCAAGGTCTTGCTGAAAATGCTCAACCCAGGCTGCGGAAAGTGACGCTAACGGATCCTCGGCTTCAAATAGTGAGGGCAGTCGTGACGGGGGGAGCGGGCCCAAGCCTAACTGTGCTGAGGTGAACACGAAATCTCGGCTGGCGAATGCGCGCTCGTTGTAACCAATGTCCCAGAGGGCGCCGTCCAGATAAGCTACACTAGATACCGACATTTCGAAATTTTGATTGGGCGTCCTTCCAGGTTGTTCTATACCCCTATATCATTTCATCAGCCAAAATGTCAAATACTGGGGCACCTAGAACTCTATGCAAGTCTTTTGATATATTAGATATAAATTCATAGTCCGGACCGTAAGCCACATTAAGCCTCTCTGATTTCAATACGAGGTTTACCTCATAATTATCAATATATGCATCTATCC
>DATBNJ010000136.1:0-7006 GCA_036554385.1 Marinagarivorans sp.
AGGGCACCTCTAAAAATGCACTTTTTACGCGATAGCGGCGTCAGTTCCGTCCTCGAATCCTCATTTACCCCACGTAAACTGCGGTTCTCCGGGCGGTACTTCCTTGCTCTCACAAAAAAATTACTATTTTTAGAAGCGCCCCTCAGCCAAACTGGGTTGCGACGCCGGTTTGTTAAACGCTTGGTCAATGATGGGTGCCGATTTTGCACTTTGCACTTTTCCGGCGCTAGCGGCCTACCGTACAGCCTGCCCCTGTTTTTTTAACTGCAAGCGACGAAACTATCTGCATGTATCTGAGCCATACTTGCGCCGAGTAGAAAACTTTGTTTTTTCAGTTTGGTAACGAAACTTTGGGCGCCGCATAAGTAAAGGCTAAAACCTTGGGTTGAAGGGTAAGTTTGTTTACAGAATTGGTAGATATCTGCCGAGATGGCGGGAGCCACGGCACCTTGCTGGGCAATCTGGGTGACCTGCAGGTTTGAATACTGCTCGGCTAATGCCCTTAGCTTATCGGTCATATACAAGCCGCTGGTAGATTTGGCGCCGACGATCAAATGCATCGGGCCATTGTGCCCCTTGGCTAGCGCACTGCGAGTAATACCCAGCAGGGGCGCCAGGCCCGTACCTAAGCCGGCTAGCACCATCGGTTGGCTTTTGTCTTCGCATGAATAGATGCACTTACCAAAAGGCCCTTGCAGCCTTAAGGTGTCGCCTGCTTGTAAGGTTTTAAAGGCGAAGTCACTAAACACACCGCCTGGGATGCGCTTAATGTGGCACTCAATGAAGCCGTCGGAGGGCAGGCTTGCTATAGAGTAGCTGCGCGCGTTGCCATCAACCTCAACGCTTAAATTAATAAACTGTCCAGCCTCAAAATGAATCGGTGCCTCCAGTTTTAGTTGCACAACATCGTCACTTAATTGGGTTTTCTCAAGCACCTTAACCGAGTGGCTTTGAGTGAGGGCACTGGTGGCGATGTTTAAATCTGTAGTGGGGTAGCACTGGCAGCTTAAAAAATAGCCGAGTTGCTTTTCGGCGCTATTTAACCCTTGCTGAGCCTCAATGGGTATCTCCCCGTCGGTGGCCTGAAGCTTACAGGACTGACAAGCGCCGGCGCGGCAAGCGTTGGGAACATTGTGGCCATTGGCCAATAAGCCATCCAGTACCGACTGCCCACCCGCTAGCGAGAAGTGCTGATTGTCATATTTTATTACAGCCATTGAAAGAACCGCTAAAAGAAGAGTGCGAATGAATAGGCAGGGCATGGCGCCCTGCGCGGATGTCTAAAAGGGCTAGTTAAAATTCAGCGGTTCAAAATATCATCTTTGACACTGTTGGCAATGCCCGCGATTTCGTTAATGTCGTCCTCTTTGACGCCGAGCTCAGTAAGCGTTGCAGCAAGGTTTTCGACCACCGCATCAAAATGCTCTTCGGTGAGGTTCATATGCTTGTGGGCTTCGCGCATATCTTTGCCTGAGTATTGATTGGGGCCGCCGAAAGCCATTGTTAAAAAGGCTTTTTGCTTGCCGATTTGCCTATCCATATCGACGTCGTCGAAGAAGTGGCTGATACGATCATCGACAAGAACTTTGCGGTAAAAAATGTCGACCGCAGCTTCTACGGCTGGAGCGCCGCCAATTCGTTCAAAAAGACTCATAGGTTTTTCTTCCTTCTTTTTTTTAAATAGGTTGAACATACGGATTAATCTCAAATAAATGTGGGCTTAGTCCTGAACCGCCGCGACCATATAGCGCACAGCATCGGCTATGTCCTGGTCGCTAAGCTCGGTGTTGCCGCCTTTTGCTGGCATTAAACCGTAGCCTTGTTTAGCGTGTTCAATCAGTGTAGGGACTCCCTGAGTTATCCTTTTGCCCCACATTTTTTTATTCCCATATATCGGGGCACCATTGGTGCCCTGAGCATGGCAGACGCGGCAGGTACCCATAAAAACGAGCTCACCATTGGTAGGCTCTACTTTTTCGGGCGCTTTTTCTGCACAGCCCGTTGATGCCAAGGCTAGCATAAAAATAATGTAAGGCTTGATCGATAAACTCATAAGACCCCCTTGTTTTGGTTTTAGCTGACTCATGTCAAAAATGCTTGAGCTAGCGTCACTCAGTCGATGCGTTAAAGTGGGACACGAATCACAACACCGCCCATAACATCACCCACTTCGAAATCAGTCTTGGGTGAGTCTTTGTGTTCATTGTGGCACTTGGTGCAGGCGTCACTGACGGCGACATCTGGGTATACCGCGGTAAAGTAGGTGACATCGCCAAGGGTTTCCTCGCCGTAAAAGTTGCTACCGGGGTTGGCGACAACATATTCCAGCCCTTCTTTTTCTAACGGGGTTTTAGGGGCATTTTGCTTGTTAATTGGCCAGCTTGATTGTAGTGAATAAGTGAAATCGTCAGTCATTTCGTTGACGGCCTCGGCGCCCGCTCGAAACATTTGTGCTGGCAAAGGTGCGCCAGCTTCGAAATCCTTCCAGTGTTCTTCGGGTTGGATCGCGCCGACACCGTCTGGCCCGAGACGTTTGATAATGAGCTTGGTGTAATTGGTTCGGTCAGCGTTCATGACCGCAAATAACGAGTCGGTATGCTTTTGCGGGGCTATGCCTTTGGCGGCGGGTTCTCCGCCGCATCCGGTTAAACTCGTTAGACTGGCTGCAAGTAGGCTAAGTGGAATGATCTTTTTCATGTTTGACTCCTGGTTTGGTGGCGGTTTAATTTTCTCGGGCTTTGGCCCAATCTATGGATGGAACCTGTTGCGTTGGACTTTCGGAAAAGTTGTTGTCGATTAGATGAGGAGATGCTAGGGCATCGATAGCAAAACCAAGGCCGTGGCAGTCGAGGCAAACACTGCGGATCATTTTTTCGTTGGGACGCAAGTTGTCGTTTTGGTTGTGCTGCACGACGGCAAATTTTTCGCCCTTAAAGGTGCTTTCTATACGAGGCATATGACAGCTGGCGCAGGTGACCGCAGCGTCGCTTGCTGGGTCTGCTTGCCAAATCTGGCCGTGGGGGGAATTTAAATAAGCGAGTGAGTGCTGGTCCGCATGGCAGTTTAAGCAGGCGGTTACCTCGGCGGTTTGAGTGTTAAACGTATGTGCAGCGTGGCAGCTATTGCAGCCATGACGAGTCTCTAAGCTGTCTTGGTGAAAGCTCATTTCAGACTCGCCAGGGGTAATAGCTTGTAACGAGGTGGTTAATTCGGGGTTCAGCCGCATGCCGTGTTTGCCGGCAAGGAACGTTGTAACCTCTCGACTGTGGCATTTAACGCATTGGTCATGCGAAGGCTTTTCAATCCATGCTTCTGTTGCCGAGCTATGGCAACCCGTGCAATTAACGCCGGCAGCGCTATGGGCATCGCTATGCCATTCGGTCAGCACCTTGGTTTCGAGGGCATGCTCGGGAGCATTGGCATCGGCAGGCGTTAACGCCGCTTGCCGGTCAATGCTTTCGGTGATTGATGGCAGCGCTTGCCCAGCCTGCGCTAAAGGCTCTTTTAACCAAGGTTCGTCGGCGTGCTCTAAAAGGAATTTCTCGTAAAGTGCACGATTGTCATGATAGTTGTGGCAGCCCGCGCTGGCGCAACTATCAAAGGCCAGATCTTTGTGGCTTTCTCGCTCCTCACCAATATCGACATGACAATGAAAACAATAGTCTTTGGGAAGGGTAAGGCCCATGCTATGAGTCTGATCTTTTTTGTGTTCGGTGTGACAACTGATGCAATAGCGGGCGTCGATAATTGCCAGCAGGTCGGCATTGCGCGGGTCGGTGAATTTACTTTTAGGGTGCGAGTCATGCGCTGCTTCGAGTTCCTCGGCATGGCACTGAGTGCAAGCATCTTGCAGTACCTCTTGCCCGCCAAATGGAGTGGTGTGGCAGGTTTCACAAGCCATTTCGATTTGGTAGTGTCCGTAGGTGGTATCGCCAATCAAAAATTCGGACTTTTGTTCGCCAAAAATCATTCGCACAAGCAAATAGGTCATGCCCAAAAGGAATGCGACAAGCCAAATAATCCAGAGTGTGTATGCCTTCATAATCCGCTATCGCCAGGGTTAAAAGTAGTAAACAGAAAGAATATGCATAAGCACAAGTACGGGCAGTGGCCACGCCACCAATATATGAAGCCATCGCATTTGGCTTCTTAGGGTTTGCGCTTTTGAGGGTTTAATTTTGTGCGCTAATGCAATTGCCGATGCGGTTATCGCGCCTATTGCAAAGGCTGCTAAGAAGTTTGCCAGTAACCAAAAATTCAGGTTTTCTCCGGCATGTAAGCCGGTATGTAAATACACCAGGGTGCCGGCAATAAGTGCAAGTAGCGCATGTGCCAAGCGCCAATGGCTAAAGTCACCCAGTTTTTTGTCGTGGATTTTTTTGCGAATTGAAAATATCATCGCCAACAGCGTTATGGCCAGTATCGAAAACCCCGTGACTTGCTTATAAAACTTATCATTCCAGATAAACTCAAGAAACGAGGGTTGTTGCACCGATTCGCCGACGGGGATGGCCGGTAGGGTGGCGAACAGTAAAACCAGCAATAATGCGCAGAGGCTTGCCAGGGTAAGGCTGCCGCTATGACGGTCTTTATCGAAGGCGGCTTTTTCGCCCAGTAAATTTTGTAATAGAGGTTTGCAAGACCCACACACGGTTGCCGCTGAGGTTGCCTTTTGCAAAGCTTGGACACTGGAGCAACCTTGGGCGATGTGATCGGATAACTGACCTTGACTGACGTTATTACACTGGCAAACAATCGTGGTTGCCGGCCAGCTTTTTACCGAGTTATCTTCGTCGACAAATAGTCTGCCGGTTAGGAAAAACCGCACGTACTGCCAGGGGAAAATTTTGCGCTGGTGTTGATAAGCTTCTTGAACGCGCCTAAGTTCGGGCCACTCGCCATAACCAACAGCCGACTCGATCGCGCCCTTGTGCAAAATGATAGATCGATAGGTTCCGTTGTGTTTGTTGTAATACTTCAGTGCCTTAACAAAAGGCCTTCGAGGCTGTTCATTAATTTCACCCATCGAACAGACCGTTTGCCCGACGACTTTAAGTCGACTGACTTCTAAGGAGCCAAGGTATCTGGCCCGCCCCTGAGTAATAACATCGGCGACGACGGCCGCTTGCTCGAAGCCCGGATTAACGAGTCCATACACGACACCTTGGTGTTCACAACACTCGCCGATGGCATATATATCAGGCATGCTCGTTTGCAGCTTGTCGTCCACCAAAATGCCATTTTGGATTTTCAGCTGCGCGTTGCGCGCCAAGGTCACTTCGGGCCGAATGCCCGTGCAAAAAAGCACGGTATCGCAAGTGAGTGACTCGCCGGTGCGAAGGCGTACACCCGTGACCCGGCCATCACCCAAAACCTCACGCACACCGCTATTGCAAATAACTTTGATGCCCAGTGTTTTGACGGCTTCGGCTAATAAATTTGCCGCCTTTTCGTCGAGCTGGCGATTCATAAGGCGAGCGCTTTGTTGAATAATAGTCACTTGCGTATTGCTGCGCAGAAGTGCTCGCGCTGCTTCAAGGCCCAGAAGCCCTCCGCCAACAACCACGATGTGACGTGCGCGATTGACGCGGTTATACAGCGATTCAGTGTCTTTTAGGTTTCTAAAGGTATAGACGCCTGCTTGCTCGACACCATCGATGCGCGGAATGTGCGGGTTGGAACCTGTTGCCAGCACGAGCTGATCGTAGCAATAGGTTTTACCGTGACTATCGAGCACGGTTTTACGCTGGGGGTCGATAGCGACCACGGCGTGGTAAATCATCTCGAAAGCGCTATCGGCATTGCCTGGAATGGGCGTTAGTATGTCTTCAAACTTAACGTCTCCGGCCAAAAGGGCGGACAGCTGTACGCGGTTGTAGGGTTGATAAGGTTCGCTACCAAAAATAATAATTTTGGCGTGCCTTTCACGCTGCAGCAGCTCGGTGGCAACACGCATTCCAGCAGGACCATTACCCACAATAATGGTAGTACCCACGGTGCTTGTGTGCCCGGGAGCATGGGTATGCTCGAGCGATGGGAATTCAGAAATAACAGAAGCTTGCATGGTGATAGTGCGCCAACGTGAAAACTTACTAGGCATTTGCAATGCTTTTGCCAAAACTCACATAGCTTTGAAGCTTTTACGTTATTTTTTTCAATACAAGGCGTTTTTGACCCAAATAAAGTCTTTATGCAAGTTGTTGAGCACCAATTAAGATCATTTTTTAATAAAAAAATTAATGTCACGCCGCATAAGTGATAGTACTTAAATCATGGTGATCCATAAGTGGGCTTTATGTGGCGCGTAGATTTTGGTGTAGGCGGTTGTTATATTTGGCAGTCGCTTGTAAGAGCCGTGTTAATGAGTCGAATTGGTGCGGTCATTGGGTTTGGCTAAGCAGTCCGGTCAATTACTGGTGCGTAATTGCACCAGTAATTGACAGCTATGACTTTCCCTAGGTGCGACCTAAAGGCGCGTTTGCTCCAAGATTGAGACGGCAGCGGTGTGAAGGGAAAGGGTAAAAAGTTACTATTGAGCTAAATTGAAGGAGCAATTTAGCGTAGCTTCTTCGCGCAGCTTCGCTATCGATGGCTAGAATTCATTCACGGTTTTGGCACCTCGTACTTTGGGTGCTGGGGGTGGGAGAGCTAGGCGCTCTTTCTTGTCTTGTCATAGCGCGCTTGGGGCGGGCATTTTGCGTTGGGTGATGGTCGAGGGCAAGCTGTTGGCTAGCACTTGGACTAAAGGGCAGCTAAAAATTGCTTTTGCTCTCTGGCTTTCAGGATTTTTTCCAGCGAGGTGAGCGAAGCGATTAAGCACCGCTGGCGCGCTGAATTTAACTGACGTTAATACTGCGCCCGTACAAATAATGGTGACCATGCGGGCGCAACGATGTGGGTCGTTCCGCATGGCCGCTCGATATCACTCGCAAAAGCAGCCCTTTACGGTTGAGCAAATCATGCGTGTGCCCTGCTCGCAGGGTTCGGGTTGAGAGTCGGGTATCGG
>DATBNJ010000140.1:0-4101 GCA_036554385.1 Marinagarivorans sp.
TTTCTGGGTTACCAAACATGACACCAATCTTCATACGAATTTGGTTAATGAAAATAAGCATTGTGTTGCTGCGCTTGAGGTTACCGGTGATTTTACGCATGCTTTGCGACATCATACGTGCGGCTAATCCCATGTGCGAATCACCGATGTCACCTTCAATTTCCGCCTTTGGTGTTAGTGCTGCCACTGAGTCAACCACGATAACGTCTACCGCACCTGATCGGGTGAGCATGTCGCATATTTCAAGGGCTTGCTCGCCGGTGTCGGGCTGTGAAACAAGTAATTCATTAATATTAACGCCGAGTTTTTTGGCGTAAATAGGGTCTAGGGCGTGCTCGGCATCTACGAATGCGCAGGTTTTGCCTTCACGCTGGGCCGATGCAATCACTTCTAAGGTGAGTGTGGTTTTACCTGACGATTCTGGTCCATAAATTTCAACGATTCGACCCATTGGCAACCCGCCGGCACCTAACGCAATATCGAGGCCAAGCGAACCGGTAGAAATGGTTTCGACATCCATGGTGCGGTTTTCACCTAGCTTCATGATGGAGCCTTTGCCAAACTGCTTTTCTATTTGTGACAGGGCGGCTTCGAGCGCGCTCGCTTTGTTAGCATCAGCTTTATTATCAGATTTCATTTTATTTTCCTTTTATCGTGCTGGCAAAACCAAATCGCCCAGACTGTTAATTGTAATTGCATAAATATCGCTGCGCCAATCAACATGCAATCATTTATATCGGAAGTATACTGTGTATCCATACAGTTTCAATGCTTAATTTGAAGTTTTTTATAACTGTATGAATTTACATGTAAATTTTTTACATAAACCAATGTTGTCGCGTATTTATTATGTAGACCTCATATAATACGAGGCCTATACAGTATCTCACGGCTAGATTTACCTGTTAACTATGCGCTGGATCAGTTTTTCAAGGGCAAGCACAATCGCTTGCTCCCTCACCTGCTGGCGATCACCAGAAAAGCAGCGACTAAAGGTCTCAATACCCTTGTTACAATCAATGGCAAACCAGACCAACCCCACCGGCTTATCCTTAGAGCCGCCGCCGGGCCCTGCGATGCCGCTGATCGCCACGGCATAATCAGCCTTTGCTTTCTCGCGTCCGCCGACGGCCATTTGCGACACCACTTCTTTAGACACCGCACCAAAGGCTTCAAGCACCAAGCGCTCTACCCCAACTAAATCCATCTTTGCCTGATTCGAATAAGTCACCCAAGACTGATTTAACCACTCTGAGGAGCCGGCGATATCGGTGATCGCAAAAGCCAGTCCGCCACCCGTACAAGATTCAATGGTACAAACGGTAGCATCACGGGCGAGCAATGCTTCGCCGAGCTGGGTGGATAGTTGATGTTTTGTTTTTAATTGTGTGTTTAGCATGTAAGCCTTTTTATTATTGTCTGTTTTTGCTTTAGAATACGCACTAATGGTGGTCTCAATGCTTGCTTGTGCAATTAGTGTAAGAACATTATGCGAGTATTCATAGCGCTCACGAGCAAATGCAAGTGTACAAGATAGCAAATTGCGCGCACCGGAGTCGATGCAAATCCGTGTATATTTTGTGAAATCGCTTGTGAAATCGTTCTTGGAATCGCTTGTGAAATCGCATCGAGTGTCTATACGTAAAACAAACATCAACAGTCTTTAATTGACGAGTAAAATAATAATAATGCAAACATCGCAGTCCTCAAATCACACGCCCATGATGGCCCAATATCTGGGCATTAAAGCAGAGCATCCAGATATTTTGCTGTTTTACCGCATGGGCGATTTTTACGAACTGTTTTTTGATGACGCAAAAAAAGCGGCAAACCTGCTCAACATTTCTCTCACTGCTCGTGGTAAAACCGCTGGCGAGCCCATCCCGATGGCTGGCGTTCCGTATCATGCTGCCGAGAACTACCTTGCTAAACTGGTAAAAATGGGCGAATCGGTGGCGATTTGTGAACAAGTTGGCGATCCAGCTTCCAGTAAAGGCCCAGTTGAGCGCAAAGTCGTCAGAATTATCACGCCAGGTACCATCACCGACGAAGCCCTTCTTGACGACCGCCAAGACGCGGTATTAGCCGCCGTTACCGAACACAAAAATGTCTTTGGCATTGCCTATATTGACTTAGCCAGCGCACGTTTTCATGTGTTCGACTGTGTGGGCGAAGACGCATTTTTAGCCGCCCTTGAGCGCATCAAAGTCGCTGAGCTTCTATATAACGAAGACTTTGCTTATGTGCATTTGCTAGAGCGCTTTAAAGGTAAGCGTCGTCGCCCCGCATGGGAGTTCGATCAGCAAACCGCTCTGAACAAGCTAAACACGCAATTTTCTACCTTAAACCTCGACGGTTTTGGCATCGACGGCGACATGTTAGCCATTGGCAGCGCCGGCTGCGTGTTGCAATACGTGCAGGAAACTCAGCGCACACAGTTAGCCCATATCAACAGTATTACCCACGACAATCACAGCCAGATGCTGCACATGGACGCCGCCACTCAGCGCAATTTAGAGCTTACGCGTAATTTGTCGGGCGGTATTGACAATACCTTGCTCAGCGTGATTGATAATACCGCCACCAGCATGGGCTCGCGTTTACTGCAGCGCTATCTGCATCAGCCCATTCGCGATCACGAAGAAATTCGCCGTCGTCATCAGCTTATTGATGCGATCCAACAATGCGACTACAGCGAGCTGCAGCACCTCTTAACGGAAATTGGGGATATAGAACGTATTTTGGCCCGCGTAGCTTTACGAAGCGCCCGTCCCAGAGATTTCGCGCGCTTAAGCCACGGATTACATCAGTTGCCGGCACTTAAGCAACAGCTTGATGAGCTGGCCGCACACGACAAGATCAAAGCGGTCGTACAAGAGTATATTGAGCGGATTGCGCAATACCCCGAGCTCGCTGACTTACTTAAGCGCGCCATTATTGAGAATCCACCGGTAGTGCTCAGAGACGGCGGCGTGATTGCACCGGGCTTTAACGCAGAGCTCGACGAGCTGCGCGATTTAGCCCAAGGCGCCACCGCATTTCTAGAAGCCCTCGAAGTGCGCGAACGAGAGCGCACCGGTATTGCTACCCTAAAAGTGAACTACAATCGTGTGCACGGCTTTTATATCGAAGTAAGCCGCGCCAATAGTCACTTGGTGCCGCCTGATTATGTGCGCCGTCAAACCCTTAAAAATAACGAGCGCTATATTATTCAAGAGCTCAAAGAGCACGAAGATAAAGTACTGACCAGTCAAAGCCGCGCCTTAGCGCTTGAAAAGCGCCTTTACGAAGCCCTGTTTGACGACATCATGCCGCAATTACAGGCCTTAATGACCAGCGCTGCCAGCATTGCCAAGCTAGACGTGATGGTGAACTTTGCTGAGCGTGCCGATACGCTTAACTTCAATGCGCCGCAGCTAAGCAGCGACAACCTCATTGAATACGACGCTGGTCGCCACCCTGTGGTGGAAAACGTAATGTCAGCACCCTTTATTGCCAATCCATTATTGGTATCAGACTCGGCTAAAATGCTGATGATCACCGGCCCCAACATGGGCGGTAAATCGACCTATATGCGTCAAACCGCCTTGATTGTGTTGCTGACTTATATTGGTAGCTACGTGCCAGTTGCCAGCGCCACCATTGGCCCCATCGACCGCATTTTCACACGCATTGGTGCCTCAGACGACCTTGCATCCGGACGCTCTACCTTTATGGTAGAGATGACCGAAACCGCAAATATCTTAAACAACGCCACCTCCAACAGCCTAGTGTTAATGGACGAAATAGGCCGCGGCACCAGCACCTACGACGGCCTCTCCCTAGCCTGGGCCTGCGCACAATACTTAGCCGACCAAATTCGCTGTTACACCCTATTTGCCACTCATTACTTCGAACTCACCAGCTTAGCCGAGCAGTACTCGCATATTCGCAACGTGCATTTAAGCGCCATCGAGCACAACGACGACATCAAATTTATGCATCAAGTACAGCAAGGCGCAGCGAGTAAAAGCTATGGTTTACAAGTGGCGAAACTCGCGGGAGTGCCTTCGGTGGTGTTGAGTGTGGCAAAGCAAAAACTGTCGCAGCTAGAGCAAGCAC
>DATBNJ010000144.1:0-18314 GCA_036554385.1 Marinagarivorans sp.
TACCATCGGTGGAGCTCTGAAGCGGCCCCTATAAAAGTGACATAATCCGATTAACCGGGTGAGCAGTTACCAGCCAACTACGCCTATTAAATTGGCCGGTCGCATTAGACCCGAACAGCGGCAAAAGTCGTTTGATTCCAGTATCTGATACCGAAACCGAAGGGCTAATCCTAATCTTTGACTTGGCCCCAAAAGCTCCAACTCTTCTGCTTGGCACACCAGCGCCGATTGCACATCTACGAGCCTGGAAAGCGGCGTTAAATCGAGCAGTTTTTAGCGCCATCCAAAGAACAAAATGAATCCAGTTACCGCACTCTAGATATTTATTTAATTTTTCATCATCTTTCAGATGAAAACACTTTAGCAGGTTCACATCTACGTTGTTTTTGGTTTTTATGTCTGGGCTATATGACTTAACAGCTAATGCTACATCTTGAAATCGATCTAAAGAAATATCACTAGTTTCTACGATTCCCCCGGATATAGCCCGTATATCTTCGGTGTCATAACCTTTAGATTCGAAGTACCAAACATAGCTTTTTGCCACCAGACGAAACCTGAACAACATCCTCTCCGGATGCACTTTTCGTTTTGAAATATGGTATTTCGTGCTCACCCAGCGAAAAGTTTAGCGCCTTGGATATTCTTGTTGCACAAGCATTATTAAAAACACCAATATCGTAATTTAACTTTACCTTGCCTCCAGCTCCAGTAAATACAGCCCCTGCTCTTTATTGGTAAATGGCGCAGGCACCTTTCGAGCGCACCCAATTTGCGGCTCACTTTGGCCTAAGTCAAAGTGAGCCGCAAATTGGTTAGACGGGCTGCTGTACGAGCTGCAACCCATTACCTGCTGGGTCCACGAAAGTTGCTAACCACCCACCCCAATATTGTTGCTCGGGTTCGCCGGAAAACTCCACCCCTAGGGAAGATAACTTTTTATATTCCGCTTCGATATTTTTAACAGTGAAGGAAATTCCAGTAAATCTGCCGATTAAACCCGCATGGGCATCTAAATCACTTTCTGATACGGACTCCACTATTAACCTCGCTGGACCAGTATCAAATATAACGAAGCCAGGGCCAGCTGATTCCACTGTTAAGCCCATTTTATCGGCATAAAACTTCTTTACTTCTGCGATGTCTTTTACAAAAATTCTTACACCAGAGATTTCCATGTAGCCTCCTTATTTCATTAGTGAGTAACCCTAACGTCCGCCTAAAAAATCGATATTAAGAACAAATAACAAACTCACCGCGCATAATCAACGCAAAATCGAGGCCCGGGTTGCGAGTCACCCAGAGCAACTTGTTATCTATTATTGCGCTATCGATCTGGCAGCCTCTCAATTAATTGCTCGGCATTTAATAAAGCCTCTTGCCGATCGACTAGCTTTCCATCACCGCTAAAAAACAATAACGAAGCTGGGCGAGCATCATAGCGATTTTTAAAACTTTCAACCTCTGGATTTCCAGCTTTAACGATTAAGAAAGTAGCCCGTTCGCCAATCATATCGCGTGCTTTATTCATCTCAATGGTTTGTAGATTGCTAACGGCAAGGTTAGGGTCGTAAACAAAAACCACGGATTTCTGGCCATTACCTATTTTGTCCAAGCTCATGCCAATAGGCCTAGGCATAACCCCAATAATGACGACAATAAACGTTATGATCGATAATATTGTCCAAAAGAGCTTATTTTTGAGAAGTTTCATCTAATTATTACCCCAAACTAGGTTGTGAGAAGCGCCAAAGTCTTGATAAAACGCCCCATTACTGAGCTCCCCACACAGATACGGACGGTCGGAATTACCGCATCCGGCTCCGCATTAATATCACTGCCCGCGTAAAACACAAGCATTCTCGTCACACCAATACCCTATACCAATACCCTATACCAATTCACTGTAACGCGCGGTTTGCGCACTCGCACTGACTGGAACTTCTAATGTTTGAGCATAGTTTTCATGCCATTCCATGTGAAGTTCTTCCTCGGACTAGGCCTGTTTTGTGTATCTTAGGGCTCGTTGCTCGCCTTACTCTCGCCTCGCCTTTGTAGCCGGTATAACCTCAGATGGTCCAAGCAAAGCAGCGCGCATACCTTATCGGGTACGCGCGAGCACTTCCTGTAAGCCCCGCATAGCAGAACTATTGCTGTTTTTTCGCGTGTTTTCACGCAAGATAGCTATCAATAGGTCAATAGTTTTAAACAGCATCGCCACCTCTGGGCCGAATCAGCGTATAGGAAGCAATTAAGGGCTAGGTTGCCCTCAGTTGAAAAGGGTTAACGCTTATACAGCGCCTCGATGGTCGTCGACTCAATCGCATTGGCTTTTACCATATAGCCCGTCAGGGCGCCGGAAGCGTTGGCGGGTAGATCTAGGGTGGTACTTAACGCATACAGAGTGAATTGGTAGCGGTGTGCACCGTCGCCAACGGGCGGACAAGCGCCGCCAAAGGCGGCTACGCCATAATCATTTTCGATTTGGATACTGCCTTTCGGTAACTTTGCATTACCTTCAACGCCTGCGCCTGTTGGCAGCTGGGTGGCGTCCTTCGGGATGTTGACCACTTGCCAATGCCACCAGCCGCTGCCAGTGGGCGCATCGGGGTCGTGCACGAGCAGCGCAAAGGCTTTAGTGCCTTTGGGCGCGCCAGTCCAACTCAATGCGGGCGATAAATTACCCCCTTTGCAGCCAAAGCCGGTGAACTCTTGGGCATTGCTCATAAATTCGCCATGTGCGATATCGCTGCTGGTGAGTTCGAGCGCAAAGCTTGTGTGGCTTAATAAAAAGCCTGCACAGATTCCAATAAATGCTTTTTTCATAGTAGCTCCCGTTTGGGTTGAGGTATTAAAAGTTTATTCAATGCGTAAATCGGTAGCTCGCCTTTATCGGTCAAAAGGTCGCCCTTATTGATCAATCGCGCTTGGCGTAGTGCCGATGGTGTTAGCCCAAAATGTTATTTAAAGCGGTCAGTAAAACGTGATTGTGATTGATAACCGCAGTGCTCAGCAACCTGTATAGTTTTTGCGCGCGCCTGTCCTAGCCTTGTTGCCAGTTAGAGCATGTCTTTTATATTTGTTTGCAACGAAACGCAACCTCAGGTTACCCACTCAGCAGGTCAGGAATCGCATTTACCGGTGAGCCGCTATTTGATCTAAATACTAGACGGCAGGCGTAGAACCGTGGCAACTGCTCGCTGTTTACAAGGCTTCAGCTATCTCGACCGCTGAAGCAGATGCCAAGCACAGCACGCTGCCTGTGCTAAACGGGCAAGCACCGTACAAAAAAACTCCCACCCTCAAACGTTCTTTTAGAAAATCGGACAATTCTAATTAAACTTCTGGCCGTAAATCCCCTCTAACCCACTCCTCGGCTTTGCGGGATGCTCGAGGCCGCCCCGAAACCGACCACTTTAGCTTAAGGAGGTACCGTTGATTGGACTGCTACTTGCGATAGTGCTTACCGCTTGCATTGCCCCTGTCTGGACTCATTCCTGGCGACTGCCCCGAGCACTGTTAGCGCTAGTGCCTGCCACTGGTTTTCTCTACTGCCTCAACTGGTGGCCGGCGGTAGCCAGCGGCAACCCCGTGTTACAAACCCTAAGCTGGATGCCATCAATTGGCTTATCGCTGTCTTTCTACATCGATGGGCTGTCGTTGCTGTTCTTGTTGCTTGTAACCGGCATTGGCAGCTTTATCATTCTCTATGCGAGCAGTTACCTAAAAGGCCACCAAGACGAAGGCCGGTTCTTTCTGTGGTTGTTTTTGTTTATGGCCTCCATGCTAGGCTTGGTGGCATCCGACAACCTGTTGGCCCTATTTGTTTTTTGGGAGCTGACCAGCTTTACCTCATACATGCTGATCGGCTTTAACCACGAATCTGAGAAGTCTCGCAAGCTTGCCCTGCAAGGGTTGTTTATAACCGTCGGTGGCGGCCTGCTACTGATGACCGGTTTTATTATGCTTGGCAGCCTTACGGGTACTTATCAGCTATCAGAAATCGTGCAAATCTCTATTAGTGAACAAAGCCATTTCATCAACGCAATGTTGGTGTTTATTCTGCTTGGCGCCTTTACCAAATCCGCGCAGTTCCCCTTCCATTTTTGGCTACCCAATGCGATGGCCGCGCCAACGCCCGTGTCCGCTTTTTTGCACAGCGCAACGATGGTAAAGGCCGGGGTTTTTATTATGGCGAGATTGCACCCAACGCTATCTGAGCAAAGCGTGTGGTCTACCGCTCAGCTCTGGGCCGGTGCTGCCACGATGCTACTCGGTGCTTGGTTAGCCTATATGGCAACCGATTTAAAAAAGGTATTGGCCTACTCGACAGTCATGGCTTTGGGCACCCTTACACTGTTGCTTGGCATTGGTAGCGAGTACGCATTAATTGGCTTTGTTAGCTACCTCCTAGCACACTCGCTCTATAAGGCCTCGTTATTTATGCTGGCCGGCGGGGTAGATCATAGTACCGGCACTAAAGATCTCCTACAGCTACAAGGCCTTAGAGCCACTATGCCAGTCACATTCGGCTTGATCATTGTGGGCGCGCTGTCTTTGGCGGGCTTGCCACCGCTGTTTGGTTTTATCGGCAAGGAGCTTCTGCTAGAAGCGGGGCTTGGGGTTGATGGCTGGCTGATTGTCGTAATCGTTGTGGCGGCAACACTGGTGGTGGGCGTGGCTCTTACGCTCATCGTTAAGCCGTTTCTCGGCCAGCCGGTTACTTTGCCCAGGCCCCCTCACGAGTTGCCGCCGGCCATGTTGGCAGGGCCCGTGGTTTTGCTGACTTTGTCAGTGCTATTTGGTCTTGCACCAGCGCTGGCCGAGCAAGGTTTAGTGCATGCAGCCGTGCAATCCATTGCGGTAAGCGAACAAGCCGTCAAGTTAAAACTGTGGCACGGGGTCAACACAGCATTGCTGTTATCGCTACTGTCGCTTGCGGCGGGCGCAGTGCTCGCATTTTGGTGGCTTCGCAGCCGCCGTGTCGCGCAACAGCTAGCCAAGTGGTCCGATCGAATTGGGCCAGAAAGCTTCTACTTTCGCCTAATGGATAGCATCGCCGCCTTTGCCACATGGCAAACTGGCGCCATTCAAAACGGCCGCTTAGGTATTTATATGATCGTGTTGTTGCTTGCAACACTAGCCCCGGTGGCTTGGGTGCTTTTCGATTCGGTGGGTTTCCCCGGCTGGACGTTCGAACTCATACCCACCGTTTATGAGTGTGCGATGGTAACCCTCATGCTGCTGGCCACTGCCTATGCCGTGCGCACCCGAAGCCGCTTTGCATCAATTATCAGCTTAGGCGCAATGGGTTTTTCAGTCGCCTTGCTATTTGTTCACTTCAGTGCCCCAGACCTTGGCATTACTCAGGTACTCGTAGAAACACTCACAGTGCTTCTACTCGTTATCGTGCTTATACGCGTACCCGGTTTTGCACGCTTTTCGAGTAATGCAGAGCGCCTACGCGATGCAGCCGTGGCGCTATTTGCAGGGTTTGTACTCAGCTGGGTAGTGTTAGCCGCATTACCTGTACAGTGGGCGCCTACTATCTCGGAGTACTTTATTGCCAACAGTTACGAACTGGGCAAAGGTCGCAATATAGTGAATGTTATTTTGGTAGATTTTCGAGCATTGGATACTTTAGGTGAGATCTTTGTGCTGGCGATTGCCGCCTTAGGGGTGTATTCCATGATGAAGCTAAGAAAAGGGGCGGACCATGGCAAAGCCTAAGAATATCAGCGCCGACAGCCTAATTCTGCGCACGGCAACGCTGATTGTATTGCCGGTACAATTAGTGTTTTCGCTGTTTTTACTACTGCGTGGGCACGACCAACCCGGTGGCGGTTTCATCGGTGGGCTGGTAGCCTCGGGCGCTTTCGCGTTGTATTTATATGCTTATGGCGTGTACGCTCTCAAGCAACTACTGCGGGTTTCCCCCAAAGACTTACTGGCCATTGGCTTGCTGCTAGGGCTCGTTGCCACGATCCCGTCGGTGCTGGTAGATCAGGCTTTTTTTACCGCCCAGTGGTGGGAGATATCCCTTGGCGATAACCTCATTAAACTGTCGACGGTTTTAGTATTTGATATCGGGGTTTACCTCACCGTCATCGGTACACTCGTCACGATGTTCACCGCGGTAGCAGAAGCACAATTGGAGGAAAGCTAGCTATGCAAGTTCTAATGGCCATCGCCATTGGCCTTATGTTTGCGGCTGCATTTTATATGATGCTGCGCCGCTCGATTGTAAAATTAGTCATGGGGCTGATTATTCTTAGCAATGCCGCTAACCTCGTTATTTTTACCGTTGCGGGCATGACCCGGGCTGAGCCGCCATTCCTCGATGAAACGACCAAAATCGCCAGCAGTGGTGTCGCAGACCCACTGCCGCAGGCGCTGATCCTTACGGCGATTGTTATCGCCTTTGGTGTACTGGCCTTTTCAGTGGTGTTGATTCACCGCGCGTACGAAGCGGTGGGGACGGATGATCTTGATCTAATGAAGGACACCGATACTTGAGCAACCTCGTATTCCTACCTATCCTGCTACCGCTGCTCAGCGGGGCCCTATGCCTAGCCTCTTGGCGCAGCACCGTTTGGCAAAAGCGGATTACGCTTATCGGCAGCATTGCTTACTGCCTAGCCAGCATCGAGCTGATGCGCCAAACGCTTGATCAAGGCTACTTGGTGCTGCAAATGGGCAACTGGCCGGCGCCTTTTGGCATTTCGTTAGTCTCTGACGTGCTCAGCGCAATTATGATAGTGCTCACCGGTATCGTATCGGTGGCTGCAGCTATGTACTCGATGGCCAGCGTGCCGAACGAGCATATTCGTTTCGGTTACTTTCCGCTTCTGCACTTTTTACTCGTTGGGGTGAGCGGCGCATTTCTCACTGGTGATATCTTCAATCTATTTGTTTGGTTTGAGGTAATGCTGTTGTCGTCTTTCGGCTTGCTGACACTCGGCGGTGAGCGCTCGCAAATGGAAGGGGCTATTAAGTACGTCACTATTAACTTGTTTTCTTCTGCCATCTTTTTAACCGCAGTTGGACTGCTCTATGGTATGGCCGGCACGCTGAATATGGCGGATCTAGCGCTTAAAATTCCAGACGCCGATGAAGACGGCATGGTAAATGTGCTCGCGCTGCTATTTATGGCGTCTTTTGGTATTAAAGCGGGTGTATTCCCAATGTTCTTCTGGCTGCCGGCTTCGTACCACACACCGCTGGTTGCGGTCTCGGCGGTATTTGCGGGGCTCTTAACCAAGGTGGGAGTTTATGCCATCTATCGCGTATTTAGTTTGCTCTTTATTGGTGACATCACATTTACTCACACATTGTTACTATGGCTTGGCGTGTTGACGATGGTGACTGGGGTTTTTGGCGCTGCAGCGCAATTTGAGTTTCGCCGAATACTGTCGTTTCATATTATTAGCCAAATCGGTTACATGATTCTCGCCATTGCGTTGTTCACACCCTTAGCGCTAGTGGGCGGGGTGTTTTACATCATGCACCACATTTTGGTGAAGACAAATTTATTTCTTATCAGCGGGCTAACCCATCAATTAACAGGCACACATGAGCTCAAACAGATGGGAGGGCTGTACCGCCATCGGCCTTGGGTTGCCGTAGCCTTTGTGATATCTGCAATGTCACTCGCAGGCTTGCCGCCTCTGTCGGGCTTTTTCGCAAAGTTCGTCGTGATTAAAGCCGGCGTAGAAGCTAGCGCTTGGTGGGCAACCGCTTTTGCACTAGTGGTCGGCTTGCTCACACTTTACTCGATGATAAAAATCTGGAATGAAGTTTTCTGGAAAAAAGCCGAGCCCGAGCTAGAAAAACAGGTTACCAGTAAAGTGCTCAGCCCATGGATGCTACTACCCGTTATTATGCTAGCGGCGATGACGGTGTCGATTGGCATATTCGGCGAGTCGCTATTTCAGATCGCCGAGCTTGCTGCCGACCAGTTGCTTAATCGCTCTGGTTACATCAATGCGGTATTGGGTGAGCAGCAATGACGGGCTTATTCTGGAATTTGTTACTTGCTACTTGCTGGGTCTTTCTGACTGGAAGCTTTGGCGTTTCGAACTATTTCTTTGGTTTTTTGGTGGGCTACTTGGTGATCGCGCTCATTCATAAGCTGGTGCCCGGCCTGCACAGCTACCCCAAGCGCATACCACGCTTTTTCCGTTTTTTGAGCTTCTTTCTTTGGCAGCTGGTGTTATCAAATATCAAAATCGCGATTGATATTGTCACCCCCACATGGCATATGCGACCCGGCGTTATCAAATACAATATGTCTGCAAAGACCGACGTAGAAATCACGCTGGTTGCAAATTTAATTTCCTTAACGCCCGGCACCTTGGTTTTAGACGTCTCAGAGGATAAAACGGCATTATTTGTACACGCGATGTTCCTCGGCGAAGAAGAGCAAGCGCTTCTCGCCGATTTACATGAACTAGAACAACGACTGTTAAAAATCATTAGGTAAACACATGTTTGAGTGGGTCGTCGAGATTGTCTATTTTTTATTGTCTGTTTCCATGTTGTTGGCTTTTATCCGCCTAGTTAAAGGGCCGTCGTTACCCGACCGTGTTGTAGCGTTGGAATTAATTGCCAGTATTGTTGCCGGTATGGTCGGGGTTCACGCCATTGATACAGGCGTTAGTGCTTACCTTGATATTGCAATTGTATTGGCGATTACTGCATTCCTTGCGGCCATCGGTTTTGCCCGTTTTATTCAGGTCAGGGGAATGAATGATGAGTGATATTTTAATTTCTGTGTTGCTGTTGCTGGCTGCAGTGGTCATTCTACTCGCATCTATTGGCTTGCTCCGCTTACCGGACCTACCCACGCGCATGCATGCCACCACAAAGTCTGGTGTCTTCGCTATTGCCTTAATCATGATTGCCGTAGCGCTATATTTCGCACGCATTGACATTACCGCACGCGCGCTCGCCATTATTGTATTCACATTTTTGACCGCGCCGATTGCGGCCCACGCGATCGGCCGCGCCGGTTACTTATCCGGCGTAGAGCTGTGGCCAAATACCGTGCGTGACGACCTAAAAGATTACTACCAAGAAAAAGACCACAACAATAAAGACGCCAGCTAATGCGCCATCAGTGGAGCAAGGCGTCGAGAAGGCTTGAACAGCCTAGAAAATGATCAGCCACTGGCTACTTTAGCGAAGTCGTTACTTAGAATAACGCACGGGGTACGGATGCTCTTTATTAGACATTGCAGGAGCATAATGTCGAGGAGCACTCATCGTTGGAGCCTTTTCCCGCGTTTGCGCTCACACAAAATAACTATTTCTAGAAGCCCCCTCCATTAGAAGCCCCCTAAAGCTAAAGGCCTAGCGCGTCTAATTCAGCAAAGTTTTCGGGCCTTGGCCCATCCCCCCAAGTCAGCAATCGCTCCGCCTCCCTTATAGGTAAATCGTTAATACTGGCGATACGCCGATGCATCAATCCATTTTCGGCAAACTGCCAGTTTTCATTACCGTAAGAACGATACCACTGGCCAGCCTCATCATGCCACTCGTAAGCAAAACGTACCGCAATACGGTTTCCCGTAAAAGCCCAAAGCCCTTTGATGAGTTTATAACCATTTTCACGCTGCCATTTACGGGTGAGAAAATCCTGCACCTGCGACCGCCCCGTTAAAAACTCATCACGGTTGCGCCACTCGGTATTGGCGGTATAGGCCAGTACAACCTGACTCGGGTTTCGCGTATTCCATGCATCTTCCGCGCGCCTAACTTTCAGGCGCGCGCTTTGCTCATCAAAAGGCGGCAGCGGTGGCCGCGCTGTCTCAACAAGCTCTACCATGATTTATACGGCAAAAACTTGCCATTGAGCGTTAATATCACGCGATCGCCTTTAGGGTTTTCTTCCTTCTCAACGTCCATCGAAAAGTCGATCGCACTCATAATGCCATCGCCAAATTTTTCTTGGATGACTTGTTTTAAGGTTTCCCCATACACACCCACCACTTCGTAGAGCCGGTAAATAAGCGGGTCCGTCGGCACAGCCTGATCCCATATTTTAGTTGGGTAAGCCTCTAACGCTTCACAAACAGTTTTATCGACCTCAAAATAATCGACAATAGCGGCGGCTTTTTCCGGCGTTGCGGAATTCATACCCAAACAGGCCGACGCCAACCACACAGGTGATACACCTATGCCGTTACCGGCCTCTTCCCAAGTCACACCCTTGGCGGCTTTGGCTGCCATTAATACTTCAGTCATTTCTAGCTTTTTCATAACATTTCCTCACGCTTTTGCTGTAAAGGTCATCGGTTGAACATTAGAGTTTTGAGCAGTCGGCTTGGACGCCACGGGTTTAAAATTTAGCGGGTCGACCACTTTCGGGGCTTTGTGCGCAGCATCTTTTAGCGCTGGGTCGCCCGAGCGCTTAACTAAAAAATTCACCAAATAATTGCGAATGGTGTAGTAACCTTCGTCTTCGACAATTTGTGCACGATCTCGCGGCTTGGGAATTTTTATCTGTATATCCTCTGCAATGCGCGCATTAGGACCATTCGTCATCAGCAGAATGCGGTCAGCGAGTAAAATCGCTTCGTCTACATCGTGGGTAATCATAAATACGGTTTGCTCGGTCTCTGCGCAAATCTTAACCAATTCGTCTTGAATATTGCCTCGCGTTAATGCATCGAGCGCGCCGAAAGGCTCGTCAAGCAATAGTAGTTTTGGCTCGGTTGCAAAGGCACGGGCAATACTGACCCGCTGGCGCATACCACCCGATAACTCGCTCGGCTTACGGTCAAGCGCCTCGCCAAGGCCAACCATCGATAAATAGTGCTTTGCGTGTGCTTGAATCTTCGCTTTACTCCAGCGTGGCCAGCGCGCACGGACCCCAAACACCACGTTTTGCAACGTCGTTAGCCACGGTAATAAACTGTAGTTCTGAAATACCACACCGCGGTCTAAACTTGGCCCAACCACCTCTTGGCCATCCATAATAACGGCTCCCGAAGTGGCGTCATCGAGCCCCGCAAGAACATTTAAAATGGTTGACTTACCGCAGCCGGAGTGGCCAATAATACAAACAAACTCGCCTTTATTAATGGCGAGGTTAACACCTTCAAATATTATCGAGTCGGGTGCATTTTTTTTACCGGGGTAGACTTTACTAAGCCCCTCAACCGTGACTAATCGGTTAGACATATAAACCTCTCTCGCAATCCCATTATTCGTTGTAGCTTACAAACCGCGCACAAGCATTCAGTGCCAAATCGAGCAACATGCCAATCACACCAATCATGATGATGGAGAATATAACGCTACTTAAATCGAGGTTATTCCACTCGTTCCACACGTAGTAACCAATACCTGTGCCGCCTACCAGCATCTCGGCTGCGACAATCACCAACCATGCAATACCAATGGATATTCGCATACCCGTTAAAATTGTTGGCGCAGCCGCAGGCAGAATTACCGTGAATGCCGTGCGCAGAGCACTCAGCTCGTGCGTTTTCGCCACGTTGACCCAGTCATTGCGGACACCGGCCACGCCAAATGCGGTATTAATCAACATTGGCCATATAGAACAAATAAAAATCACAAAAATAGCCGACTGCTCTGAATCTTTAATAATAAATAGCGCTAGCGGCATCCAAGCTAACGGTGAAATTGGCCTTAGCACTTGAATAAAAGGGTTAAGTGCCCGATACATCAATGGCGACATTCCAATAACAAAACCTAACGGGATTGCAATAAGCGCCGCTAAAAAATACCCGGTCAGTACTCGGTAAAGGGAGTAAGCCAACTGAATGCCAATACCCTTATCATTGGGCCCAGCGTCATAAAAGGGGTTAGATAGCTCACTCCACGCAAGCGTGGCCACTGCAGAAGGCGGCGGCACTCTCGCCTCTTGGTCGGCGCCCCCCATAAGCAACTCAAATTCTGACAAAGCCTCTTCGGCTTCTGGCGACTGATGAGTTAACTCCCATAGCCCCACTAAAACCGAAAAAATCAGTAGCGATAGAATAACGGCTTTAATATTCAATGAAGCCATAAAGGCTACCTCGTTTTTTTGTAAATCGTCGTTTCACATTGGCTAGAAAGTTAGCGAGCTATAATAATTAACGGCCTGCTTGCATCCTATTGTTCCACTCGCTAAAACCTGCAGTGACGCCATTTAAAACGTAGCGCCCTAAATAGGGTAGCCACCTAATATTCAGGTTAGTTTGTGCGTTTAATAGCAAAACTATTGATGTACTCTTCTGGTTTGTTGTAATCAAACTCTTTACCCATGATGGTATAATTCTCATAGGTTTTACTCGGCGCCTCGTAACCGAGGCTCTCCATTACCTCGCGAGTCTGATCTGCAACATACACTTGTTCGGCAATCCCTTTATAGTCAATATCCCCTTTTACATAACCCCAACGCTTCATTTGAGTCAAAATCCACACTGCCATCGAGTGCCAGGGGAAGGGGTCAAAGTCGATACGATCCGGTTCGTTAAAAACTTTTTCCTCAAGGCCATCGACATAGCGCCCGGTAAGCACCTGTTTGATGACAACCTCTGGCTGATTAAGGTAATTTTTCGGTGCAATTGCTTTTGATATTGCTTCACGGTTTTCCGCTTTTGCCGAAAAATGTGTCGCGTCGACAATTGATTTAAACAGTGCTGAGTAGGTATTGGGCATTTCAGTCGCAAATTTTTGACTGCAGGCAAATGCGCAACAGGGGTGCCCTTGCCAAATATCTTTTGTTAGCGTGTGTAGGAATCCAACTTTTTCGTAAACTGCCCGTTGGTTAAACGGGTCTGGCGATAGATATCCATCCAGGTTGCCCGCGCGCAAATTGGCGACCATCTCGGGTGGTGGCACTACCCGGATCTGAATATCTTGGTCTGGGTCTATCCCGTGCTCGGCCACGTAGTATCGCAATAAAAAGTTATGCATTGAGTAGTCAAACGGCACGCCGAATTTAAACCCTTTCCATTGTTTGGGGTCGCGTTTATCCTTGTGCTTGGTATGCAGTACAATAGCTTGGCCATTAATATTCTCAACGGCAGGCATTATGTAAGGCTCAGCGGTAGAGCCAGCGCCCATCGTCATTGCTAGTGGCATAGGCGTTAGCATATGCGAGGCATCGTATTCCCCATTCAGCGACTTATCCCGCGCCACCGCCCAGCCAGCGGTTTTAATAACATCAACATCAAGCCCGTATTTACTATAAAAGCCCATGGGGTGAGCCATAATAATCGGCGTTGCGCAGGTAATTGGCACAAAACCCACTTTTAGTTTTTTCTTTTCAAGTGGGCCTATACTGTCTTTAACGGCGGCCTTTACCTTATCTATTGGTAAAACCGTCGCTAGCGCCGCTGCGAACGTCGACGCCCCAACGGTTTTTATAAACTGCCTGCGCTTTACATCCGAATGACCAAATATACCGCGCACAATCGCGCTCTCAATCGCGCGATCCATAACGTCGTCGGTGGAGCCTAATTGCGCATCACGAGCGGGGCCGCCTTGTTCCATTCGGTTGGCCTGCGCCTCTAGCTGCTGCCTATATTGCTGAGTGTCAAGCTTGCCGCCGCTAGTGCAACTTGGGCAGCTGCAGCCTCGGCTGTGTTGAATACTAACTTTGTCATCAAATGGGTTATTCAAACTCTTAAAACTCATGTGGAACCTCCGTAGATCAGCAATATGCACATTAAAAAGGCAAACTTTTTAAAAATGCGCCAACACCATGCCTACCAAGACACGAGATCCCCCGAAGGCCTTGGCCATCGAGAAAGGCGCACAAACTTACACCTTAGATAGCGATCTTTGTGCCACCCAGCCAAAAAACTTTTAAACCTCTGTTTTATATAATATTTTTTTAGAAATGCACTAAAATAGTCGCAACGATATTTCGTGAAAAACGACTTTTCGTTGCGATTGGCACGAATTTTCGTTGTTAATTAGCGCTTATACCGAAACGGCTGCTTTAGCACAGCCACTTCCTCGATGAATAACCAAACCTCAAAAGCAATGTATCGAAATGATCGAATCGATTGACCTCAATCATTACTGCCCCGAAGCAATCCTACTTATTGACCCAGTGGAAAATGCTATTGTGCATTTCAACTCAGCCTGTGAGCGACTGTTTAACCAAATCGGGTTTAAAAACATCAATAACAAGCCCAGCCACTATTTCAAACGGTGCTTACCCGAGCTTATTGGCTTTAGCGAAGCCATTTTGGAGCTAGGGTCAGGCCTCACTGAAGAGCTGTTTATTTACTCTCCCAAAGGCGAAGAAATAAGCTTAGAAGTCACAGGTAGCAAGGTAGTGCATCAAAACCATCATTATCTAAGCTTGTGCATTCGCCACAGACGCAACCATGCCAAGCGACAGCTGCAACATAGAATGAAACGCTACCACCAGTTTGGCTCGTTGGAATGGCAACGCATACACGATGTTTTTTCGAATATCGAAAGAGAGAACCAACTTCTTTTACAAGCCGCCGGAGAGGGTATTTACGGCGTCAACGCAGAGGGCGTCGCGACCTTTTTCAACCCAGCGGCAGAACGCATTTTAGGCTGGAAGGGCGAAGAAATTATTGGCAAAAATATTCACGCATTAATACATCACACCCATAAAGATGGCAGCGATTTTTGTGCGCATGAATGCCCAATTTATGCCGCATTTAAAGATGGCGCCGTTAAAAGTGTTAGCGGCGATGTTTTCTGGACGCGTTCTGGCAAAGCGGTTGATGTCGACTATACGAGCACACCCATCGTTGACAATGGCCACCTCGTCGGCGCGGTGGTGGTGTTTCGCGATGTTAGTGAACGCATTCAGTCTGAAAACAAACTGCGCAAGGCCCTCGAAGAAGTAGAGCAATTGAAATTTCGGCTAGAGCAAGAAAACGCCTATTTACAGGAAGAAATTAACGCCGAGTATAACTTTCACCAACTCGTCGGGAATAGCCTTGCCATCAATAATGTTATCCAGCAAATACAAATGGTCGCCCCCACCGATGCAACAACGCTAATTACCGGGGAGTCGGGCACCGGTAAAGAGCTAATCGCCCGTGCGATTCACGCTGCCAGTATGCGAAGTGAAAGACCCTTGGTACGCGTAAACTGCGCTGCTGTGCCCGCAGAGCTCTTTGAGAGCGAATTTTTCGGCCATTGCAAAGGGGCATTTTCTGGTGCCTTTACAGACCGCACCGGACGCTTTGAGCTGGCTGACGGCGGAACCTTATTTCTCGATGAAGTCGGCGAGCTGCCACTCGAGCTACAGTCCAAACTATTACGCGTATTGCAAGATAGTGAATTCGAACGGGTCGGCGAGTCAACCACGCGCACCGTTAACGTTCGCTTAATTGCAGCCACCAATCAGAACCTTAAAAACCGCGTCGAGCAGGGGCTGTTTCGCGAAGACTTATACTTTAGGCTCAATGTATTCCCGATTCATTCGGCGCCACTGCGCGAGCGACTTGACGATATTCACCTTCTAATCGCGCACTTTATTCACAAGATTTGCGTGCGGCTTAACAAACCAGTTCTAGCCGTGCCATTAACCGAAATCAACAAACTGATGCATTACCACTGGCCCGGCAATATCCGCGAATTGGAAAATTTTCTCGAACGACAGATTATATTAACGTCGGGCAATAAACTGCATATTTCTGAAGTACCCACCAGCGATCATCACAAGTTCGACTCCTCGAGCAAAACACCCACTAAGGACGATTTGTTGATCACTGAGCCCATGCGCAAGCAAATGACTAAGGAGGCATTACAAAAAGCATTGACACACTGCGCAGGCAAGATTTATGGGGAGAACGGCGCTGCCGCCCTATTGGGTTTAAAGCCCACCACATTAAGTTCGCGCCTTCAAAAATATCACATTGACCATCGCCAATACCGAAAAAGCTCTTAAGGGCGCTTCTAAAAATAGTAATTTTTTTGTGAGAGCAAGGGCAGACAAGTGCTCCTGCGTTGCCTGCATACATGCCATCCATGGCAATAAAGTACCGCCCAGACGACTGAACGGATTCAGGAGGTAGAGCGACGCATCGAGACAGGAAGTCCTTTATTAGACATTGCAGGAGCACAATGTCGAGGAGCAATTACCGAGGAGCACACTGCCGGGGACCAAAAGCCGGTGACGCCGTTATCGCGGAAAAAGTGCATTTTTAGAGGTGCCTTGGATAAGATTGCGGCTTCGCGCAATCTATCCTTGTGCGTTATGCGCTGGGTGGAGCATAGGATTCTAGCGGCCTGTTTCCGTAAATTACCTTACCTTTTATCTGGCCTCTTGAGATTAATCCGATAAACCTAGAGTCGGCACTATTATCTCTGTTATCGCCTAAAATGAAATACTTACCCTCTGTGACTTTAATAGGTTCGAGGGCGGTCATTTCCCCTGAGCCCGGCGTGTATGTGATCAAATGAGAGGTACCGTCGATTTCTTCGCTCAGAACTATTTCTCCAATCCCGTTTTTATCAGGGACATTATCGAAAAACCTTTTAGGCTCAATGCTCTGATTGATTTCTTCACCATTGAGATAAATCACGTTATCTTTAATGCTAACTGTATCCCCTGGTATACCAATAATTCGCTTAGCGGAAACTGCATTTTTCGGAATATCAAAATACATAATTAGATCGCCTCTCTCAGGCTGACCCGTTTCCAATAAGACGAAATCTGTATGAGGTAGCCTGAAATCATAAGCGAGGTGATTAGAAACGACGATATCGTCATACCAGTACGTAGGTGTCATAGATGGCCCTGCGATAGTAAACGCTTTGACATAGGCAGAACTTATGCCCAGAAAAAGCAATAGCAAAAGGCTGGCCTTGAATGCCCTAGAAATTTTCATGTTGTTGATCTCCATTTGGCGCTTAACGCCGCTGTAACTGTTCTGGTCAACAAAAACCGGACCAAATTATGGAGCGGTTTTGTGTTATAAGCGCAGCGAACACAAAACCGCGCAGTAATTTGGTCCGGTTTACAAGCTTGTTATACCAATTGTCTATTTTTACTGCGATCTAACCTGAACCCTAGCCAAACGCCTAAAAACACACCAAGAATTGGGTATGGAGTGGGCATCATGATATATATTGACTTCAGAACGCTAGGTGGAAATAGCACTGGTAAGGCAGTGATCATGCTATAAAGGTAGCGCAGTAAAAACACAAAGAGAAATGACCAGAATATAAGAGCTGAGTTTCTAACCACCCAAACCCTGAAAGGAAACGAAAGTATGAAGCAAGGAATTAGCAGTGCAGGTAAATGTATTACGAGGAAATCCCACAACAGAATTACGTACATATTTCCGGTATATGAGCCATCCTCATTTTTTACGTAGTTTTCAGGTATCGCGATTGCGCTGAGAATGCCTACCACCCTCTCCCAAACGAAAACGAGAAAGATCGAAAATGCGATTGCTACAACGACGTTAATATACTCCCTGCTCAACTTGTGACTCCACTTCATATGTATGGGTGCTCGCATCAAAAGTATTAAGAGTGACAGTCACTCTAAAAAGGGTGCAAAAAACCGCACACAAACGGCCATGGATGCCACTTCAAGCCAATTAGAGTCGCAAACGCTTTACGTTATACTCTAATAGCTATCATACGAACTTATTTAGCACCTTTAACTATATACGAACCTAAACGCGGTTTGAACAGCGCAGTTAAAAATTTGAAGTAATGCTCAGCCAAACAACGACTGGCAACGCCGCCGATTAGGCGTGCGCTGGTAACCCATGGTGAGAGCGGCACTTTCAATATGTTCACCGGCCCCTACAAAGGTCTTAGTATTCTTTTCGAAGGCGCGCGTCAACTCTAACCAGTTATCTTGCTCGATACCTAGGCGATCGATAATCGGCGGCAAAGTCGTGGCAATGTGGCCCCGTTGACGCATAGGATTGACTAATCCAGCGATTGCATGGATGCAATGGAGCTGGGTGTCATCGCGAATTACCCTGCCCGTCCAATCCACCAACTCAATGTAATCCACTAACGCAAACGGCAAACCTTGCGGCATGGGTTCGCGCGGGTTACCGACGAATTGCGCCAAGTTTTTAATGGGCTGATTATTTTTTGCTGCCGTAATGCGTTGCTTTATCGAGGTATGGTCACTGGTTTCAGGTGCTTCGGCCATTTTGGCGCGAATGGGATTCAAATCAACATAAGCCATGCAGGCTACCAGCGCGGCCTCGTCACACAGCGCTTGCGATTTAAAGCGCCCCTTATTTACACGGATGATGAGATGAACACCTCTCGTGCATCGGCGTCAAATGCGCCATTATTGAGTGTACGAGAAACAATAACCCACAAGAGGTGTT
>DATBNJ010000177.1:0-26687 GCA_036554385.1 Marinagarivorans sp.
CTATTAAGTATATTTTTGAAAATTGTTCGCATGGCCCTTTGCAAGTCGGTGGGGTTTTTGACGCGTGCGGGTAAGTCGATTTTATGACGAAATTTGTTTAAATCTCGAAGGTGTTGCTTCTTGAATTTACGCTCTGTAATGCTTTTTTCGCTTAATGGTTTAATGGTGTCGTTGATTATTTTTTGGATGACTGCATTTTTATCGATTTTATCGAAAGAGGGTAGAGACGCTTGAGGTGTTGGTAGCGTGCCGTCAATTAGTGCGCCATCATTGGGGTTGTAAATGGTTAGCGGTAGGCCCATGCGTTCGGCGCGACGTATTAATATTTCCATATTGCTGCGAGTTGCATGCAGTATTGGATTGGTTGATACCTCACCGCCAAAGTTCCCCGCTATTTTATAACTAGCCCGCTTGCGAGTGGTTTTTTCTGCGCTCTTTTTTTCAATGTCATGGTAAATGCTTAAAGCGGAGTGGTGCGCTTCGTCGCTTTTCATGCCGAGGTCTATGCCGATGAAAACCATGTTGCGAAACCCCACCTGTATTGCCGCGGAAAGCCCGGCATTGGTGACGGTTGGGTTGCACAGGGTTAGTTTAGGTGGTGTCTGCTCGCGGTAGAGCTGTTCGATAAATAGTGCACCTAAATCATTGGGCTTTAACGCGAGGCATACCTCATCGAAGAGCTCTGTCATTTGCGGGGCCGCGGTATTTAAACAGATGAGTCGTACGCCTTTGCGATACTCAGCGCTGGTGCCGTGCAAAATATAAGACGGCGTTACGGCACTGCGTTCCATCTCAATGTGAAAATCCGGTTTAATGCCAGTTTTCGCTAGTGAGCTAATTGCCGTGCCACAGGTGATAATGACTGCGTTGTCTTGGTTGGCCCTAATGTAGTCGATATGCTGATCCAGCGAAGGGCCATTACCAATAAGAAAAACCGGTGCGTCGCCAATAAGTTGGGTATAGCCGTGCAAGAAAGGATAATGTTGGTTAATGTTGTAAATGCTGTGAGCAAGACTGATTTGCTCATCATCAAAAAAACCCGTGCCGGCGGCAGCTAAGTGGAATTCCTTGCGGTAGGTTTCAAGAAATTCAGTTTCCTTTTTACTGCTAAAATGCCGAAATACAAAGGTGTGTACAATATTAAAGAGGCCAATCTTATCGGTTAATAACTTCATGTCGGCCATCGCATCTTTAGGCTCAACACCAATAAAGAATTTAAGCATTCGCCCGCCATTGCACATTTTTTGCAATATGGGTATCCAATCAATGGTGTGTAATGAGGCGTAGAAGGAGTCTTTGTGAGGGTCGAAGATGCATAAGTTTTGAATGTCTAACTGTGCTACGACTTTCTCGATGTGGTAACCCAAGCCACAGCCGGTAATTAGCATAAAGCCGATCGGCACGTCGGTTGACTGTGTAATGCCTTCCTTAGTCAGTTCCGTTTGTGCTATTAAGTCATTGATAACTCGCGGGTGAATGTGGTCTTCATTGGTGATTTTTGACTTAGAGAACGTAATCGTCGAAAGCGTTGGGCGTTTTTTGAAACTTTCAAATTGCGCTTCGCAGAACGCCGCAGGGTCGCCAGTGTATACAAGCTTGTTGTTGAGTTTATAGTTTGCGATATTGAGATAGCCATCGTCACTATAAATTAGTCGCAATTCTTCGGGTTGGTAGTTGCTGTATTGGTCATAAATTTGTGGCGCAACTTGCTTAAAAGCCTCCATATTGCGCTTAAAGGTAATCTCGGACTTCAACTGAATTTGTTGCATTTCGGCTTGGCGCAACATTTGTTGGATATTTGACGCTGAGTGGGTCTCTGAGCGGGGTTCAGTCATGTCAATTGCCTATTTTTTGACGGTTTAGTTCAAATGCAGGCTGTTACCCTTGAGGTTTCGCGAATATAACGCCTACTAATCTTATTGATAGCGAGTTCTGCAAAATGTAGGCCGCGTTGCGCCGAGCGGTGCTGTTTTGAACGATTGGTTGCAACCATTATTTGTAGTATTGAACTGACTTTTACCGCTTGTCGGCTATCAGCGATACTGTTTGAAAGCTGAGCTACGCTAAATGAAAGGGTCATTTTTGTGGTTGAACCATGCCTAGATCTCCTCGCAATAAAGGGCACGTGCAGGCTGATGCTATTCGGCCTTCTAGTGCTGAACAGGCGCAGGCGCTTGTAGCCGTCAACGATGAGCCAACGTTGAGTGTCAATGCGTGTTTAAACGCCGTACTTACAGGGTTGTTGGCTGAGCTGCCCGTTTTTGTGTGCGCGCTTGATGGCCGTGGCAATATTGTTTACGTCAATAACCGCTTTGAGCTGTTTGAGGGTGTGGCGCGTGATTACCGGTTTCGCAATAGTTTGGCCAGTTTATTTCCCGCGGGTGTTGATGAACAAATTGCGCAGCTAAACGCCGAAGCCGATTTTGAATCGGCGAAAGGGCTGGATATTAACTTTCGCCACAAAGATCGCTCTACCCACAGCTACCATGTTGTAAAGCTGCGTCGAGAAGTCACCATCGGCGCCGAGCAAGCCATTAAAGAGGGTGCCGACGCGGCAATCCCAACGTCGGGTGCCCACAAGGAAATATGGCATTTATTTGTGGGAATTGACGTGACGGCGCACCGGCAAGCGGAGCATTCGTTGCGCGATCACAAGTCGCGACTGGATTATATGGTCTACCACGACCCGTTGACGGGCTTGGCCAATCGTTCGCTTTTTTACGATCGCATTTCAAAAGTGCTGGGGCGTGCCCAGCACACCGGCGATAACTTTGCGTTGGTGTTGATTGACCTCGATCGCTTTAAAAATGTAAACGACAGTTTGGGGCATGATGCCGGCGATGCGCTGTTAAAAATTGTTGCCGAGGTTCTTAGTGAAGAGTTGCGAGAAACAGACTCCGTTGCACGCCTAGGCGGCGATGAATTTGTCGTGGTGCTAGAGGGTGTGCGCAGCATATCGGACGTTGAGCTTGTCGCCAGTCGTATTCTGCACCGCCTGTCAGTGCCCATGCGCCTGCAGGGGCACGAAATTACCTCGACCGCGAGCATTGGTGTTAGTTTTTACCCGCGCGATGGCGAGTCTATCGATCAGTTGCTCAAACATGCCGATATCGCTATGTACCGAGCAAAGTCAGCCGGTAAAAATCGCTATGAGTTCTTCTTAAAAGAGATGAAAACCACCTTGGTTGATTCCCTTTTGTTAGAAAACGAACTGCGCCGTTGTATTGAAAACGAAGACATGCACTTGCACTATCAGCCGCAAATCGATTTGCGCACAGGCCGTATTGTTGGACTGGAAGCGTTGGTCCGTTGGCAGCATGCTCAGCGCGGCATGATCTCGCCAATGGAGTTTATTCCTTTGGCGGAAGATACCGGCTTAATTGAGCCTCTAGGGGAGTGGGTGCTAAAACACGCCTGTGAGCGTTTCCAATCTTGGCTGATGTCTGGGTTGAATTTTGGCAAGATCGCCGTAAATTTGTCGACTAAGCAGTTTCGTTTACGCCGTTTTGAGCAAACGGTAATGTCGATTTTGATGGAGACTCGCTTAGCACCCAAGTACCTTGAGCTCGAAATTACCGAAAGCTCGGCAATGGAAAATGCAGAAGAGGCCATTCATATGCTCAACTGCTTGAGCAAATTAGGTTTATCGTTGGCTATCGATGATTTTGGCACTGGCTATTCATCGTTGGCCTATTTGCGCCGTTTTCCGATTAACAAGTTAAAAATAGATCGTAGCTTTGTTAATGATATTGACGAAGACGGCAACGACTCGGCGATCGCTAAATCGATTATCGATTTAGCACACAACCTGAAGCTTGAGGTGTTGGCCGAGGGGGTCGAGCAGCTCAGTCAGTCGCATTGGCTGATGAGTAAAGGCTGTAATCAGGTGCAAGGCTTCTATTACTCGAAGCCGTTGTCGGAGGATCAGCTGCTTGCATTGGTTAATAGTGAGCGGGTAGAACGCGATTCGGCAGGGGTACGGTTTTTACTTTGAGTTAGCTATTTGCCGGTTTATTAAAAAGGGCGCTGGCAATTATTGTAATGGGCCATTTAAGCCAGCTGGACATCTGGATAATAGCGCCACTATTACCCAGAGGCGCCCCGTGCGACAGACCTCCGAGGGGCTTTCTTTTTGCACTATCCATTTGCACCATCTATTTGATGCGCCACGCTAGCCATTTAATACACCCTAGACCGCCTGTTTTTTAGGCGTCTAGTTTGCCAAGCAAAAATAACATTAGCGCTTTTTGTGCATGCAGCCGATTTTCAGCTTCGTCCCATACGATCGACACCTTGCTATCTTCGATCAGCTCGGCGCTAACCTCTTCGCCGCGGTGCGCCGGTAAGCAGTGCATAAAGATGGCATCTTTGTTCGCATGGCTCATTAGCTCATGGTTAACCTGGAAGCTGGCAAACTTCGCTTCTCGCTCTTGTTGCTCGTCTTCTTGCCCCATGCTGGCCCAAACGTCTGTTACCACCCAGTCTGCGCCGTTAACGGCTGCCACGGGGTCCTTGTCGACGGTGACGATATCAGCATGTTTTGCGACTATGTCGGCGTCGGGCTCGAAGCCTGTGGGGCAGGCAATGTGTAGCTTGAAGCCGCACAGCGCTGCTGCATTGATATACGAATGACACATGTTGTTGCCATCGCCAATCCAAGCCACTTTTTTGCCACGGGGTGAGCCGCGGTGTTCGACATAGGTTTGGATGTCGGCCAGCAGTTGGCATGGGTGATAGGTATCGGTTAGCGCATTGATTACCGGGACTTGCGAGTGGGCGGCGAAGCGCTCGACGATATCGTGTCCAAAGGTTCGAATCATGATGATGTCGACCATGCGAGACAGAACGCGCGCTGAGTCTTCGATGGGTTCGCCACGACCGAGCTGGGTATCCCGTGACGACAAAAACAACGCAGAACCGCCGAGTTGTGTCATGCCGGATTCGAAGGAAACGCGCGTGCGGGTCGATGATTTCTCAAAGATCATGCCTAGCACCTTTTGTTCGAGCTGTTTGTTGAGCTCGCCTTTGCGGTGGGCTTTTTTAAGTTCGATGGCCGCGGCGATAATGGTATCGAGCTCGGCGCTAGTGATATCCGTTAAGGATAAAAAATGGCGAACACTCATGCCGGATTCCTATGCATAGAATTCATTAACGAGGTCGACGACGATGCGGATCATATCGTCGGCTTGGGCCTCTGAAAGGGTGAGGGGAGGTAGCAGTCGGATGGTATTGCCTGCCGTTACGTTGAGTAAGAGTTGGCGCTTGTTCGCCTTGGCGACCAGTTCTGCACAGGGCTTGTCGAGCTCAATGCCCAACATGAGGCCTTTGCCTCTAACATCTTTGACATGACCATTGTGTTCAAAGGCGGACTTAAATCGCGCTTGAAAATAAGCGCCTAACTCGGCGGCACGCCCGCTGAGGTTTTGCTTGACGATAACATTGACGGTAGCGAGGCCTGCGGCACAAGCAATGGGGTTGCCGCCGAAGGTGGAGCCGTGATTACCAGGCTGAAGTACCGACGCTGCAACCCCGCGCGCCAAACAAGCGCCGAGCGGTAAACCGTTGGCTAAGCCTTTGGCGGTGGTCACCACATCGGGCATGATGCCCGATTGTTGGTAGGCAAAATAACTACCCGTGCGGCCGTTGCCGGTTTGTATTTCGTCGAGAATCAGCAGCCAGCCTTTTTTATCGCACAGTGCACGCAGTTTGCTGAGGTAGTCGTCTGCCGGCACGTGAACGCCGCCTTCGCCCTGCACGGGCTCGACCATAACCGCAACGGTGTTTTCGGTTGCGGCGGCCTCGATGGCCGAAATGTCGTTGAAGGGAACGTGACTAAAACCTTCAACCAGTGGCGCAAAGCCGGTTTTAACTTTGCTATTGCCGGTGGCGGTTAAGGTCATCATTGTGCGCCCGTGAAAGCTGCTTTCAGCGGTGATCACATGAGGTTGGCTTATGCCTTTGTCGTTGCCGAATTTGCGCGCGATCTTGAGCGCGGCTTCGTTAGCTTCGGCACCGGAGTTGGAGAAAAATACGCAGTCCATACCGGAAATTTCAACCAAGCGCTTGGCGAGGTCGACTTGCGGGTCGACCAGATACAAGTTGGAGACGTGAACTAAGGTTTGCGCTTGCTCTGACACGGCGGCGGTAACAGCGGGGTGGCAATGGCCCAGGCCGCACACTGCAATGCCAGATAACCCGTCGAGATAGCGGGTACCCTCGGCATCCCAGACGTAGGCACCTTCGCCTCTAACCAAGGTTGTAGTTCGTTCGCCGTAGGTATTCATTAAACTCATTTCCAGTTTCCATGCAAAAGGGCTAAACAATGTTGAAGCAGGTCAACACAACAATTTAACAGGGCTGAACTAGCAATAGCCCTGTGTGCGGCTATTAATGAGTCGCCACCTTGAAACGCCATTCGTTACCATTCATACAGTCATTGGCAGGCACAAGCATCGCGATGCCAAGTGCTGGGCCAAATATACCTTTCACCAAAACAAAAAGGCAGCCAAGGCTGCCTGAAGGAGAGCTATTCTATGGGGTATTTGAGAATTTGTAAATTTACCCGTATCAGCGCCCTCGTGCGCCGGTTTTGTCGCCGGCAATTGGGTTTTCTGCCGCGACGTTTCGGGCTTGTTACGGCATTGGGTCGGCATCGCTGTCGTCGTTAATGCCGGTGAGCGCGGATTTTATCTTCTTTTCTAGGATTGTGCCGTCAATCGGTTTAATAATGTAGTCGGTAATGCCCTCGCCAATGGCTTCTTTGATGCGGGTGGACTCGGTTACCGCGGTAACCATAATAAAGTGGGTATCTTGCAGCCTCGCTAAGTTGCGGACCTGCTTTTTAACTTCCAGGCCGGTAAGTTCGGGCATGTTCCAGTCACACAATACAATATCGAAGGTGGGCGAGGCATTTTTTAACATACTGACCGCTTGGCGGCCGTCGCGGGCAAATTCAATAGATTTCACCCCAATATCGCGGAGTAAGCCTTCTAACAGGGCGGCCGAACCGGGATCGTCTTCAGCGATTAGCACATGGGCCTCGTCGATGGGCAGCGTGTACTGGCGTGTTTTTTTGGGCGGAGGCATAGCTGTAGGTTTGCTCGGCGCCTTGGCTATGGATTTGGTCGGGGCTGTGGCTTCGAGCTTTTTAAGCGCTGTACCGAGTGCTTTGAGCACGGCTTTTTGCTCTTGCTGGGCTTTATCGTCCAGCGTGCCCTCATCGAGGGTTTTGGTTAGCCATGCGCAGCGTTTGCTAACAGTGTCAATAAGGAGTTTTCGTTCTAGAGCATCAAACATGGTCATCTCAGTAAACGTGGAAACAGTACTGATTTTAGTTCATAAGCCAGAATGAGTTGAATATTCTCCTGAAACTACCGGCGCTAACGAGGGCTCAGCTGCCATTTCGTGTGCTTGGAGCTAGGCTGGTATGAGGTGATGATACAAGACGACGATATGGAGCCTTCAGCCACTACCTAAGTAGGGTTTAAGCAAGGGGGGGCTGGCTCGGGGAGCTAGCAAAACGGCGCGATACTAAAACCGCGCCATGCCTATTTTAGCGCATGGCGTTTGCAATCTTGGCGCGTTGGTACCGCGAATTGCCGTTACTCGAAGTGTTTGGGGTTGTTCGAGGTTTCGGGCTTGGACGATGAAAGAGCCTTTTGCATGTAGGCGTAGTAATCATCACTTAATGATCGGCTTTCGTCACGGCGGTCTTTGCTTTTTCGGCGTTTGCGGTGAAACAGATCGATGTCCATATTTCTACAAGGGTCAGCGTCTTCTCGGCGGTCGGAACCTTTGCGGCGGTCAATAAAAAATATTGGATGATGCATAAAAAGTCTCTCGTCGTTACGGCTTAACGAATTCAACTGTAGCGCGTTAACAAAAAAAAGCCAGTGCTTTGACGGCGATTACGGCTAATTGGAAGGAAAACCCGCCAAATGGCGTACAGGGGTGACTTTTCCATCGTGGTTATTGATTCAGCGTCAAAGTTATGATTGTAGCACGCGCCACTGTCATGGACGCGTGCAAGCTTGTAGTGTTGCTCGGTGTTATGCGGGCTCTGATATGCGTTCTTGGCTCGCCAAGTTCATCAGCGTGAGTGTGTTGCCCCACACGCAACCGGTGTCGAGGGCGTGGATTTTTTTGCATCCTGTTGACCCTTCTAGGGCGGCCCAATGCCCAAATAGTAGCTCTTGGCTGCGCGCCGCAGGATGTAGATACCAGGGGCTGAACCCAGCAGGTGCGTTGTTGGCAGACTCTTTGGCGGTTAAGTTGAGGGTGCCAGTGGCGTCAATAAAGCGCATGCGGGTGTAGTAATTGGTAATGACGCGCAGGCGTTCATTGCCGTTCAGAGCCGGCTCCCAGCGGCTGGGTTCGTTGCCGTACATCTCGAACAGAAAGCTTTGGTAGCGCTTATCATCTTTTAAGCACTCACTCACTTCGTTGGCCAGTCTGATGGCTTGGGGTGTGTCCCAAATATGCGGAACACCGGCATGACTCATTAGGTATTGCTCGTTCCACTGCAGAAGAGGCTGTTGGCGTAGCCAAAGCAGAAGCTCGTCGCGATCGCTGGCGTCTAATACATCTTGAAAGGTGTCTTTGGCGTTGGGTTTACGCGCGCGCTCAGCACTTGCGAGTAAGTGCAAATCGTGATTGCCAAGCACTACGCGCGCGTGATGGCCTAGGCCTTTGATGTAGCGTAAAACGCTGAGGTTGTCGGGCCCGCGATTGACCATGTCGCCAGCGACCCAGAGCACATCAAAATTCGGGTTAAAGTTGACGCGCTCGAGTAGTCGAAAAAATGGCTCGGCGCAGCCTTGTATATCGCCGATGGCCCAATCTGTCATTTAGGTAACTCTTAAGTCGTTATAAAATAGGTTGTCGGCCATTATACCGAGGCCTGATTGGGTCACTATGACGCCATCGAGTGCAGGCGCTACCGAAAACAGGCGTTGTGCACAAGGCGTGGCCAACAGGTAAGGCGTTTCAGGGTGGCGGCTTGCTAAGTTTGACGCTTGCGGTCAGTGAAGCCTTGATGGTTGAATCAGGGTGAAGGTTGGAATGGGCGCATCGAAGGTGTCGCCGTTGGGGCTCTGCATGCGGTAGCTGCCGGTCATGGTGCCCACGGCCGATTCCATTACAACCCCACTGGAATAGGTGTAGCTGCTGCCGGGTTGGATAATTGGTTGCTCGCCGACCACGCCGGCGCCTTTAACTTCGGTGACTTGGTCTTTATCGTCAGAAATAATCCAATGGCGACTCATCAGCTGTGCAGGTTCTTCGCCGTCGTTAAAAATAGTGATGGTATAGCCATAAACGTAGCGCGAATGCTCGGGCCGAGACTGCTCACTTAAATAGCGTGTGCGGACCTGCACACGGATGGTGTCGGTATCTTGCGTGTTGTTGTCTGCGGATTCAATCATAGGGTATTCGCTCAATGCTGATGTTCGGCCAGGTTTTTAGGTTGCTGCTGGCCTAGGCACAACCCTTAGGTTGGCGCTTTATTGTACAGATAGTTCGCTAATCTGGCGTAGGTTGCAAGGGGTAAGTTTTCGGGGCGCAGTGACGGGTCAACCTCGAGTTGTTCGAGTTCCTCGCTGGTCAACAGCGTCTTTAGGGTGTTGCGCAGTGTCTTGCGGCGTTGACTAAAGGCGGTACGCACTACAAGGTCAAGGGTTTTATGGTCGTCAACAGGGTGTTTAGGTCGTTGCTGTGGGGTAAGCCGGACAATCGCAGAGTCCACTTTGGGTTGAGGCTCGAAGCATTCTGGTCCGACATCAAATAGGTGCTCTACGTCGCAGCTGTATTGGGTCATGATGCTCAGCCGGCCATAGTTGTTATCGCCCGCTTTAGCCGCCATGCGCATAACCACTTCTTTTTGCAGCATAAAGTGCATATCGCGCACCATATGGCTATAGCTGAGCAAATGAAAAATGAGCGGTGTTGAAATGTTGTAAGGCAAGTTTCCGACGATGCGCAGTGGCTTATCAATGCTGCCGAGCTGGGCGAAATCAAATTTTAAGGCGTCGGCTTCATTGATGGTAAATGTTGCAATATGGCCGAATTTTTCCTGCAAAATGGGGATGAGGTCGCGGTCGAGCTCCACCACGTTTAAGTGTTGGCAAGTATCGAGAATAAGCTGGGTGATGGCGCCTTTGCCAGGCCCAATTTCTACCATGTTGTCGGTGGCTGCCGGGCGGATCGAGCGGACAATATGGTTGATAATGCTTTCGTCGTGCAAAAAGTTTTGGCCAAAGCGCTTGCGTGCGCGGTGCTGTTGTTCTCGACTCATGGGCTTGCGGCCTGTATTTCAAAATTAGCGAATGTCATGCGCGGCGTATCATGGTTTGGGCGTACGCAATGGCCGTGCGCAAACTACCGAGGTCGGCAACGCCTTTGCCGGCTAAATCTAGCGCGGTGCCGTGATCAACGGAGGTGCGCGTGAAGGGTAGGCCCAAGGTGATATTGACCGCATTGCCAAAGCCCTTGTACTTCAGTACAGGCAGGCCTTGGTCGTGATACATCGCCAATACGGCATCGGCGGTATCGAGGTGTTTGGGCGTAAATAACGTGTCTGCCGGCAGCGGCCCCGTCAAGTGCCACTGGTGTTGGGTGCGGAGCTTTTCGAGCACCGGCTCAATGGTGTCGATTTCCTCGCGGCCCATATGGCCACCCTCACCGGCGTGGGGGTTAAGCCCGCAGACTAGAATGCGCGGCTGCTCAAGCCCAAACTGGCTCACCAAGTCGCGATGCAAAATGGTGATAACGGATTCGAGCAGCGCGGGAGTGATGCTCGCCGGGACATCTTTTAGGGCCAGATGGGTGGTTGCCAGGGCGACTCGCAAGCCCTCGGTTGCCAGCATCATCACGACGCGCTCGCGCTGGCTGCGCTCGCATAAAAATTCGGTATGGCCGCTAAAGTGAATGCCGGCATCGTTAATGACACTTTTTTGCACAGGCCCTGTGACGAGGGCCTTAAAGGTACCATCGAGGCAGGCATCGGTCGCAATTTCGAGGCTGCGCACCACATAGTTGGCATTGCGCACATCCAGTTGGCCGGGCACAGCGGCAGCGCCGAGTGGCACATCGATAACTTTCAGTGTCGGCGCCGAAGTCATTGGCGCTAATCCATAGTTCGCGCCGTAGGGCTCAAGTACCAGCGGCAACTTTAATTTCGCGCAGGTTGCTTGCAGTAGGTCATAGTTGGCAACGGCCACGAGAGGTGTGCGGGTTTCGCTGGCAAAGCGACAGACTAGCTCTGGTCCAATGCCCGCGGGTTCTCCCGGGGTGACAACAATCACTAGCCTTGCACCTCGGTTTTAATTTCGACAAATGCATCGTCGCGCAGTTCGTTCAGCCAGACTTGAAGCTCGTCTTCAAAACGGCGGTTGGTTAAAATATTGCGGGCCTTATTGCGAATAACCGCTTCGGTCATATCTTCGTCACGCTGCTCCTGCACTTGCAGAATGTGCCAGCCGAACTGGCTGCGAAACGGCTCGGAAATTTCGCCAATATCGGTTTCGCTCATGGTTTTCTCAAAGGCGGGTACGAATTGGCCGGGGCTAGACCAGCCCAAATCGCCGCCAGACAGCATCGAGCCGATATCTTCAGAATGTTCTTTGGCCATTTCGCTAAAGTCGGCGCCTTTGAGAATTTGCTGGCGAATTTTAGTCAGCTTGGCTTGCGCTTGCTCGTCGGTCACGATGGCTGAGGGCTTGATCAATATGTGGCGCGCGCGCGTTTGTTTAACAACTTGCGATGCCTCGCCACGCTTTTCGTAGAGTTTAATAATGTGAAAGCCCGCGGCACTGCGCGCCGGTTTAGATACGCCGCCCACTTCGAGCTCTGGTGCAATTTGCGCGAAAAGACTGGGCAAATCGCTCGTTTTGCGAAAACCCAAGTCGCCGCCTTTTAGCGCGTTCGGGCCTTTGGAGTGGGCGATGGCAAGCTCCGCAAAAACACTGCCTTGCGAGGCTTTTTGGTAGAGTTCGTCGGCCTTATCTTTTGCCGCTTGAATATCTGCCTCGCTCGCTGACTGCGGCAGCGATATTAAAATGTGGCCGAGGTGATACTCGGGGGATAGCCAAAATTGCGCTTCAGCGGATTTTAAAAAGTTATCAATTTCTAGGTCCGATACGGTGATGCGCTGCGATACCAGCCCGCGCTGGATATTTTGAATCATCATGTCCCGTCGCACGCGTTCTTTTAGCGTGTCGATGGTCATGCCTTCCATTGCCAGCTGCGCGTTAAACTGCGCCTCGGACATCTGGTTTTCTTGCATCATGTTATTAACCACTGCGTTAATTTCTGCATCGTCAATGGTCACCCCGTAGCGGCTCGCCATCTGCACCTGAAGCTGCTCGATAATCAAGTGCTCTAGGACCTGTTCGCGTAAGGCGGCTAACTCGGGAAGCGCCGTATTCGAACCCTTTGCTCGCGCAGCGATGACTTCCATGCGCTCGTTCAGAGTGGATTCCAAAATGATTTGGTTGTCGACAATGGCGGCGATGCTGTCGATAAGCTTGGGCTCGGCGTAAGCGCTTGTCGCTGAAAATGCTAGCGCGCAGAGCAACGTTTTGACACGGTTTTTCATAGTGAATCCAAATAGTTTAGCGGTCTTGGTCATAGCCAAAAATACTGTCTTTTAAGAGGTTTTCGATGCGTTTTCCAGAGCTGCCTAAGCCAAACAGTTCAATCTCAAAAAATAGGCCTTGGTCGTACGGGCGGTCGTCCTCAGCGGTTAACGCTAATTGAGCGTCCAGCCAGCGTCGAGCTACAGTGCGAATGCGGTAGCAGCATGAGTCGTATTCGAAGCCGATAAAGGTTTCAAGTTCCCGTTGTTGGTCAATATCGTAAAAAGAACGACCCAGAAAGCGCCACTGGTTGCCGGCTGGCAAAAAGAACGATAGATCCAGCTGATCGATCCGTTGACTCAGATCACCGGTTGCCAGTTGTTGTTCACGCGCATAACGGTAGCCCAGATTAAAGAGCCAGTTGTCCTTGGCGTAGTGCAGGCCGTAGCTGGCGCGCATTAACTTTTTGGTTTTGGGGTTGTATTGCACGCTACCGAGGGTACGCACGTGATCGCTAACATAGGCACTGAATTGGCCAGCAATATCGGATTCTTGCGAGGTGTCGGATTCTTCATTTAAGCCAACGCGGCGATCATCAAAATAAAATAGCTGCCCTAAGCTGACAGCCCAAAGCGGCGCGCCATTGCTGCGAAAGTAGCGGTGGGTAAGGCCGAGGGTGAGCTGATTGGCATCGTCAAGGCGGTCGCCGCCGGTAAAGCGGCGTTTGCGAAACAGTTGGTCGTATCCAAAGGTCAGCGGCGAGGTGTCAAAGTTAACGTCCTGGCCGTCCTCGGTGACATTAAACAGCTTATCGTGGTCGGTGTATTGCCGGAACAAGTAAAACAGCCGAGGTTCGATCGTCGCTTGCCCGGTCGTGTTTTCAAAGACCAAGCCGCTGTCTAAGCTGGCGTAGTGGGTCGACAGTGATGGCTGGTCATCGGCATCTGCGCGCAGCTGTGTTTCATCAAGGTTATAGCCCATGCCTTGCACGCCCATGCTGGGCTGAATAAAACCCCAGCTGGTGTCGCGCTGGTAGTTAAGCTGGTAATCAAGACGCAGGCGGTCGCCGGTAATAATGGTATTGCCGTTTAGCCGCTGGTTATCTCTGTGATCAAAGCTGACGTATTCGTGGTAAAGGCTTGTGCCAAAGTCGCCGAGCCGGTAGTTACCTTCGGCTTGAATTTGCGGCAGTCGGCGGTAAGAGTCGTCCACATCAACCAGAAGGTTTTGGGCGTTGTACAGGTTGGCCGAAATATGCCAATTGGTAAAATCGTAGCCTAGGCTCGCCGATTGGGTGAGGTAAGTTTCGTTGGCGACACTAAAGCTGGCCGCCGGCAGTTCGCGCAAAAAGTCGATATCGCTGACTTTGCCGTAGTCGACATTGCTATACCAAGGCTGTTGAAAACCGCCGCGGTGATCAAACTGCATTAACCAGCGGCTTTCCCCGCTGTGGGGGTTGAGCTCTGCTTCGGTGGCTTGACCGCTAGCCACCAATGCTTTTTCGTCGCCATCCAGCCCGCCTTGATCGTCGGGCAAGGTGGCAAGCTGGGCAATGTTCTCGCTGCTATGGCCGAGGTAGCGATATTCCAGCTCAAGCATGGCGCCTCGGCCAGCTACGTAGCGCGGCGTTATAGTGGCGTCTTGGTTGGGGGCTATATTCCAGTACCAGGGCTGAGCAAAGTCGAGCCCACCGTCAACGGTACCGATGCTCGGCGTTAGCAACCCGCTTTGGCGGGTACTGCCAATGGGGAAACGAATATACGGTGTGTAAAGCACCGGCAGGCCACCGACATAAATCACCACGTCGCGTCCATAGCCCTGCATGGCATTGGGGTCGATGGTTAGGCTTTTGCCTGAAAGTAACCACGCCTTATCGTTGGGTTCGCAGCTGGTAAAGGTGCCATTTTCAAGCACCAACTTGCCGTTTGCTTCGTGTGCTAGGCGCCCGGCGGTGCCGCGCATATGAGTTTCGTGAGCAACAAAGCTCCCATTGGTAAACTCTGCTTCGTTGCCCACCATGTTCACGCTGGCGGTCTCACCTTTAATGAGGCTACCGGTTTGGCGGATAAACACATCGCCAGTCATGGCGGCTTTTTCCGTAGCTTTATTAAAAAGCATATGTTCGGCTTGAATGAGCCGAGGCCCCTGTTGTACACGCACGCCACTGCCGAGTTCTATGTGGGTTTCGTTCACATCAGCGCTGCCCGCATCAAGTTCGATAATGGTGTTGGCAGGGTCGGGTTTGGGTGCGTTGGCGAAGGGGTCGACATAGGCGCCTTGGCAGGCGGGTCTTAAATTCAGTGTTTGCTCGGGTGATAGCGATGCTCGAGGTTGCCAGTCCATTTGCGCTGCTGTTTCAGCGTGCGCAACCGTGCCGTGGCCAGCGGTGATGATCATCGCGCCGAGCGCAGCGGGAAGTCGACCCCAAGCCACTCGCAACGTTGATAGTGCCTGCGACGCGGTTGATTTAGAGGGCTTTGCGTTGTCGCAAGCATTGGGGTTAGGCATACTGCAAGGTCTTTTGCGGCTCATCTTGTTATCTTGGGCGCAGATTGTAATGGCGCGCAGTGCTGAATGAAACAGCAAAAGTGCATAAACCTTGCTTGGTGATTAATTCTTATGACAATACACGAGTCTTTGGCTGTCTGGGTGAACGAGCAATTAGCACAGCGCGGCATAGCCACGGCGGCACTTAGCCCGATTGTGGGCGACGCCGGGTTTCGGCAGTATTTTCGTTTGGCAAGTGAACCGGCGTTGCTGGCGGTTTATGGCCCGCCTGAAATCGAAAAGCACCCAGCGTTTGTCGCGATCAGTCAGCACTGGCGCGAAAATGGTGTGCCGGCGCCGCGCATTGTGGCATGGGATTTTGAGCGCGGCTTTTTATTAATCGAAGATTTTGGCCCCGTTTCATTAAGCCGCGTGCTTGGCCTGCTGAGCGATGGTGACGCGAGTACTAGATTGCCGAGTGCTCCGGTAGCTCAGGTGTATCAGCGCGTATTGGCTCAGCTAAAGCGCTTGCAACAACTCGAGCCCACCGCTGACTACCCGTACTATGATGCCCGCGCCTTGCAGGCCGAATTAGACCTCTTTATCCCATGGTTTGTTGAAAAGCTATTGGGCTATGTGCTGTCGGGCCGCGAAAATGACCTGCTAACAGCGTTGTTCAAACAGCTGATAGAGCAAGCGCTGGCGCAGCCTCAGGTTATCGTGCACCGCGATTTCCACTGTCGCAATATTCACGTATGTGATGCTCCTGCGTCCCATGAGGTCTTTGGTTTTATTGACTTTCAAGACGCGGTGGTGGGGCCCGTTACTTACGATGTTGTTTCGCTGCTAAAAGATTGCTACCAACAATGGCCCCAGACATTTGTTGAAGAGCAAGCGTTAGGCTATCGCAAAACTTTGCCCGAGCCGCTGCAAATGTCGAGCGAGCAGCGCTTTTTACGCGCTATGGATGCGACTGGACTGCAGCGACACTTAAAAGTGCTGGGGATCTTTGCGCGTTTGTATTTGCGCGATGGCAAAGCCCAATACCTGAATGATTTACCGCTTGTGATTGCTTACGTGCGCCATGTGCTGGCGCGCTACGATGCTTTTAGACCCGTTGCCATCTGGTTTGACAAGGCGCTGATGCCCGTTATTGCCGAGCAACCGTGGTTTCATTCAGTGGTAATTCAGCCGTGAAAGCTATGATCTTAGCGGCGGGCAAAGGAGAGCGCATGCAGCCGCTGACCTTAAACTGCCCAAAACCCTTGCTGGAGGCTGGGGGCAAGCCTTTGCTGGAGCATTGGCTGGTACGCTTAGAGGCGGCGGGCGTGCGTGAAATTATTGTTAACGTTGCCTACCTTGGCGCGCAAATCGAGCAGTACGTTACGCAGCGCCATGGGCTGGCAACGATTACCGTGAGCCGCGAGAGCGAGCCTCTCGAAACGGGCGGCGCGCTATACAAGGCTTTGCCGCTGCTCGGTGAAGCCCCGTTTTTGCTTGTCAACGCCGATGTATTTTGTGATGTAAACGTGGCGAGCCTGATTGCGCAGGCGAGCATGGCAGAAGGCGGCGCGCTGTTTGTGTTGGTGCCAAACCCCGCACACAACCCGCAGGGTGACTTTGTCCTATCAAATGATGGGCAGGTATGGGCTAAGGATGAATGTGCTGCAGTGACTAGTGATTCCCGTAGCTGCACATTTTCTGGGGTGAGTGTTATGTCTCCTGCGCTCATTGCCAAGTACCCGCACTGTCGGGAAAAGTTTGCCCTGCGTGAGGTTTTTCAGTGGGCGCTAGCACAGCGCTTAATACGGGGGCGTCTGCACGATGGTTATTGGCTGGATGTCGGCACGCCTGAGCGCCTGCAGGCATTGAATACATTTTTAACAGAGAGCTAACTAATGGAAGCCTACGAAAGTCTTATCGCGACACTCGCGCTGTCGATGGGCGCAAGCTGGGCCAGCGGCATTAATTTGTACGCCGTATTGCTGGTGCTGGGCTTTGGTGGTGCAACGGGTAATATCGACTTACCACCGGATCTTCAAATACTTGAAAACCCCATGGTGCTGGCGGCCGCAGGCTTAATGTACGGCGTCGAATTTTTTGCTGACAAAGTACCCGGTGTCGATACCGGTTGGGATGCCTTGCATACCTTTGTGCGAATACCCGCGGGGGCTTTGTTGGCGGCCGGTGCAGTCGGAGATGTATCGCCGGTGATGGAGATGGCGGCAGCCATAGTGGGTGGCGGCTTGGCGACGACGAGACACGCAACTAAAGCGGGTACGCGCATGCTCATTAATACCTCGCCAGAGCCCGTATCGAATTGGGGCGCTTCGCTTGCGGAAGACCTACTGGTATTAGGTGGTTTATGGACGGCCTTAAACCACCCATCTGTTTTTCTCGTTTTGTTATGTTTGTTTATCGTATTAGCGATCTGGCTGCTGCCTAAGCTTTGGCGGTTAATTAAACTTATTTTGCAAAAAATCCGCGCTTTTTTTGGCGGTCCAAGCCCCGAACCACTACCGGCAGGTACTTACTTTACTGGCGATATTTTACCGGCGCCGTCGTCGAGTCGTGGCGGTAATACGGTGGCCGAATTGGAGCGCTTAAAAGCGCTGCGCGACAGCGGAGCCATTAGCGACGATGAATACGCCGCCGCCAAGAAAAAGCTGTTCGGCGATAATTAACCGGATGGATCTGTGCCAGCTTACGTTTTTGGGTTTGGCGGCAGTTCCATCTGCCGTATTAGTGGTCATGTAAAAAACGGCGCTGCTGGTGCACACTAATTAAATAGCTTGGCGAGCAATACCGGTACGGCGGTTTCGACGCGCAATATGCGTCCTCCAAGCTGTACTGGTTTAAAGGCGTGGCTGAGAAGTTCGTCGACTTCGTGTTGAGTAAAGCCGCCCTCTGGGCCGATGGCTAATACAGTGGCTTTGGGGGGCAGGGTGCCGGCGGCGGGGTAGTCGCCGGGGTGGGCAACGATTTTTTGTTTATCAGCCATCAAAGGGAGTTGTTCAGCAATGAAATTTCGCCACTTAGTGTGCAGCACTATGTGCGGTATTTGGGTGGCTTTGGCCTGCTCTAGCCCCAGGACAAGCTGTTCTCGTATTGCCTCGGGCTTAAGAAGTGGCGTCTGCCAAAAGCTTTTTTCAACCCGCATGGTATGCACCAAGTGGAGTTTTTTTACGCCCATGGTGGCAATCGTTTGCAAGCTACGCTGCAGCATGCGCGGGCGTGGCAGCGCTAAAATAAGCTCGACATCCAGCTGTGGCGGCGGTGCAAGAGTTGTTGAAATATCCCGCAGCGTTACGGTGTTGTCGGAAATGGCGTGAATAATCGCAGTTCCTATATCGCCGTTAATTTGCCCCACCGTGAGCCTGTGCCCGACCGGCAGTTGTAGGATTTTAATAATATGCTCGGCTCGGTAATCTTGCAGCGTAATATGCCCATTGTGATTTTTGTCGTTTTCGTGCAACAGCAATAGGTTCATAGATTTTGCGTCTTAGTTTTGGGGCCTAGTTTTGAGGCTTAGTTTTGAGCCTCAAAGGTTACACAATTGCGTGAGCGCTTGCTTGCTACCGAATTGAACCAGATGGTTATTTCGAATGGAGGCGACGGGTTCTGTTTGGGTCGGGCTCACGTACGTTGGCTAGTGTTAGTTTGTTCGATTGGGGGGGAGAGCTTGCTTGGCGCCGACGTTGCGAGTTTGATTGAGGCCGTGTATCGCAAGTGTCGTTGCAGCATAGTGTCGCTGCTGCATAGTGTCGTTGCTGCATAGTGTCGTTGCTGCATAGTGTCGCTGCAAGGGGGCGCTGAATCTTTGCTGCGTTACCTGTTAATTGGGTCGGCTTTGATGCTTGGCGCGAATAAACTCGCTATGCGCCACGTGGATAAGGTCCGCGACTTTACGAATGACGTATTCTTCGTACTTATCGAGTTCGCCGTCAGCGTAAGCAATGCGCCACATGCCTGCGATCAGGTCAAATTTATCTTCGGGCGTACAGTGTGTGTTAACTCGCTGAGTAAACTCGTACATCGAGGTGGATTCAATGCATTCGTTTTGGGCAAGGGATATAAACTCAGCACTTTGGTCGGCGGGAATATCAAAGCTTTCTTCAAGCACTTGCTGTAGGCAAGCCAGTTCTTGCGCATCAAACTCGTTGTCTACAATAGCCACTTCAATCAACAAGGCCGCGCAAGCGAGACGCTTTTGGTCGTCACTGAGCGCGGTGTTGGTTTCAGGCTGAAGCTCAGCCTGAAAAATATCGAGTATTTTCGACAGCATTAAAAGTCATTAACCTTTTTTAGCGGCCAAGAATTTCTCAAGGTTAACCATGTCGGCAACAAAGCGACGAATGCCGTCGGCTAACTTGTCGGTAGCCATGGCATCTTCGTTGTTGCTGAAGCGGAACTGGGCTTCGTTTTCAATTAGGCGTTCACCACCCGATTTGCCTTCAGGGCTAAGTGCGCGCTCTAAAGTGCCAGTGTCTTTTTGTAACTGGTCCAGTAAGGCGGGGCCAATCGTCAAACGGTCACAACCTGCAAGCGCTTCGATTTCACCGGTGTTGCGGAAGCTGGCGCCCATTACAACGGTGTCGTAGCCACAGGCTTTGTAGTAGTCGTAAATTTTGGTGACTGATTGAACGCCTGGATCTTCAAAAGGTGCATATTCTTTTTTGTCGGTGTTGGCTTTGTGCCAATCTAAGATGCGACCAACGAAAGGCGAAATCAAGAATGCGCCAGCGTCAGCGCAGGCTGCGGCTTGGCTAAAGCTAAACAAAAGCGTCAGGTTACAGTTAATGCCTTCTTTTTGCAGAACCTCAGCGGCGCGAATACCTTCCCATGTGGAGGCGAGTTTGATCAATACGCGGTCTTTGCCAATGCCTGCTTGCTCGTAGAGTTCGATTAAGCGATGCGCTTTAGCGATTGATGCTTGGGTGTCAAATGACAAGCGCGCATCAACTTCGGTAGAAATTTTGCCTGGTACGATCTTGAGGATCTCGCAGCCGATCGCTACGGCTAAAATATCGCCGGCGTCAGAAACGTCTTTGCCGCGAGATAGGGCGTCTTGTACTAAAGGTGCGTATTGCTCGAGCTGCGCTGCGCTGTACAACAATGATGGGTTAGTCGTTGCATCGACGGGCTTGTAAAGCTTAATTGCTTCAATGTCGCCAGTATCGGCAACAACGTCAGAGAATTTTTTAAGTTGTTCGAGCTTGTTAGTCATGGAGAATCCCCTATTGCATGAGGCGCGTATTATGGGCATTTGGGTACGGTTTCGCAATCCGCACAGAAGTACCAATTTTTAGCGCGCGTTTTCGGCGCTGTCGGTGGCCTGTCGTCGTTTGTGCTGAAGAGTCTGTATTTGCGCTAACGCCTCTTCTAAAACCGCCGGTGTTGCCTCTTTGGGGCTGGCGTTATCGCTTAAAAAGCGTCGAAATAATCGCCCGCCGTACTGTGCTGTATAAATACCTAATATGTGTCGTGTCATGTGATGAAGGCGCACGCCCTTGGCGTGTTGCCGCCAGCAGTAATCGATAAATTCCCCCAGTATTTCGTCGCGGCTTGCGGTCGCTGCCCCGCCAAAAAGTTCGCCATCGACTTGGGCAAAGGCGTAGGGGTTGTGATACATCTCTCGTCCAACCATGACACCGTCTAAGTGGTGAAGTTCGTCCGAGCATTGCGCTAAGGTGTTTACCCCCCCGTTGAGTACAAAGGTATGCTGAGGGTAGAGCGCCTTAAGCTGGCGCACCGCCTCGTAGCGCAATGGCGGGATTTCCCGGTTTTCTTTGGGGCTTAAACCGTTAAGCCACGCTTTGCGCGCATGCACGATAAACACCTCGCAGCCGGCTTGGCTGAGCGTGCTGACAAAGTGCTCGAGATGGGCTTGGCTATCTAAATCATCAATGCCAATGCGGTGCTTGACGGTAACGGGAATATCTACGGCCTGTTGCATAGCCTGCACACAGTCGCCGACTAGCTCGGGCTCGGCCATTAAACAGGCACCAATTTTGTTTTCCTGCACGCGATCGCTGGGGCAGCCGCAGTTGAGGTTTACCTCATTAAAACCCGCATCTTCGGCCATTTTGGCGCACGTTGCTAGCTCGCTCGGGTTGCTGCCGCCAAGTTGCAAGGCGATGGGGTGTTCCTCGGCATTGAATGCTAAAAAGCGCGACCGGTCACCGTGAATCAGTGCGGGTGTAGTGACCATCTCGGTGTATAAGCGTGCATGCTTGGATAATAGGCGCCAAAAAAAGCGGCAATGTGAGTCGCTCCATTCCATCATGGGCGCGGTGCAGAAGCGCCAAGGGTTGTGGCTTGTTGCCACCTTCGAGTTAGTCAATGTCATACGGCCGGTCAAATCGATATATTATACGCGACAGCGCCGCTGCGGTGGGCGTGAAAGTCTGGTTCGGTCAAAATGTCTGGCTTAGCGACATTACGTTCTCTATAGCTCGGTCCAAACTTGATAAACGCCATAGCCAAAACAAAAACCAAAGCCTAGGCAAATCAGGCCCGTAACCACCACAAATACCGGCCGCGCCCGAATTTCGGCTATTTCGGGGGAGTCGACAAGGTAGACCAGAGGAAAGCCGCCTAGCCCGCGAACGATGAATACACCGCTGATCAGCACCAGCAGCCACTTGAGACCGGGAAAATGCCAGCCGCAGGCGCCGGCCAAGGCTAAAGCGGACCAGGTCATAAGTATTCCGGCAATCGCCAGGCCACTCAGTGCTGGATACCAGCGTCCTGCTTCAGCCGCAGTGGCCATCTTTTCTCCAGCGCCAAAAAACCGGTACCAGTCCGGACCGCGAATGACGATACCGATATGGAGAAGGCTTGCAGCCAGTGATAATCCGGCGGCGATACTCAGCCAAGCGTTAGGGGCAATACAGGCGTACATGGTTTTGTCTCCGGGGTGCGGTTAACCGGTTGTCTGTGCCAGCGGTAAGTTAGCTGGGTACCAGGGCAGTCCGCAGCAGTGATTCGATGCTAGCTTGCTGCTGGTCAGAAATGTGATCTGCCAGTTGAACGCTGCCCAGCCACTGGCTGTAAATTAGCCGAGCTTGAAGGCCAGCGTTGTCTTGTTGGCCGGTCATAGCGGCGAGGATATGTTCAATGCATTCGATGCGCTGGCCATCCACTCGGCTGACAAACTGGGCCACTTCGTTATCGCGCAGCGCCCAGCCGCGCATGGCAAGTTCTTGCTCTTTGTTTTGCGCGTTCACCAGCTTACTCAGTGCATGACTGCGCAGGTAGGGATCATCGATGCCGTCTAATGCGTCGATTAATGCCTGCGTGTGCACTTGCTGCCAGTGTTTCAGCAGTTCGCCGACAAACACTTCACGGCTGGGAAAGTGGTGATAGAACGAGCCTTTGGTGACGCCGAGCTTGCGGCACAAAGGGTCTACTTTCAGTACGTCCGGGCCGTGGGTAATCAGTAATGTCAGACTTTGCCGTAGCCACTGATCCCGATCAAACCGCATGGTGATACGTGCTATCGCGGGGCGGCAAACACAGCAGCAACCCTAGGGGAATAAACAGCCAGGCACCGGATGCCGGCAAAACAATGCCAGCCAGCAGTCCCAGCAAAACGAAACCGAAACCCAGCCAGCGTGGCAGAGCCAGTTCTTGATAAAGCAGATGTTGCATCAGGCCGCCAAGCAGCCACCAGAAACAGCCTGTCAGTAAAAACCAGACAATGGCACTGCGGTCAAACAGCACAGCTCCACTGGGTTGCACCGTATTCCAAACCCCGTCGTTAACCATGTCCAGCAGAATCGGCCAGCCGACTATCAGCCCGAAGGCGTTATGAATACAGCCAATGGCTATTAGCAGCCAGCCGGTATAACAGTAAATTTTCATTCGCAGCGCCTCGAATTTTTTGCATACCATACCGTATGGTATTTTGTAGTCAATTGTTATCGGCGCGATTTTTTTGGGGGGATTGTGCAGAACTCATCCGCTCCAAGGGACGCTGGTGGTGGACGACCCTGAGAGCCATGGGCCAAGTTACTTGTGGTCTGTTATTCAGTTGATTGGAGAAATGCAGAGGCTGCTTAGCGTTTTTGCGGCGGCGGCCGCATTATGAACGCACCAAAGCGAAGATGCGTCGCGGTTTTGGCGCTTAAGGTTTTTCTTGTGCTTCAACACCTAATTGCCTGAGTGTTAAAAATGAGAGAGGTGTCTCTGCTAAGCCGCTTGATTGAATGCTGCTCAGGCCTCGCCTAAAGTCCCTCGCGAATTCTGGTTGTGTTTGGCGCCTTTGTCATTGTAAAGCGAGCTACTGCTACCCTGACCGCGTAATATATTGAGCAATCGCTCGTGGGTGGACTGGCTGCGCATCATGGCTTTGCCGTTAACTTCGTTGGCCGCTTGGCAGGCTTTAAATAAACCCTGCAGCTTTTGCCATTGTTCGGCAAGGCCGTTTTCTTGTGCAAAGTCCGAGAAGCTTTTTTCGAGAAGGTCGTCATCGCGGTCTTGCGCCTGAGCTTGAAACTGAGCACTCCACTGGGTGCGAGCAACGGCACTTTGGTGCAGCTGATTCAATAACAGTGATTTTGCTTCTATAAGTGGATCGAGCTCGTCAATGTTGCGCTGCGCCAAGTGCTCTCGCTCCTGCTCGAGTAACGAAAGCAGTTTTTCACAGGCGTAAATGTCGTTATTAATACTTTTAGCGAGCCGTTCGTTATTGAGGGGGTGATTAAAACTCATAGAATTCTCCCGAGTCATTCTGGCCTTCGCCGAGTCAAAAAAATGCCGCTGCAACGGGCTAATGGGATCTACAGCAGTTATCGGACCAAGGTGAGCACTTATTGGACCAACTTAGCGTTGTCTGCTGGGCCAAATAGGCTGGCCGTTTGCAGCTATGCCGGTGTGCAAACGTGAGATGTATCGCGCAGTAGTGTAAAAGGTGACAAAAATACCCAGCGTGCAGTCAGGCATGCCGTTGCGGTAGGGGCTTTTTGCGGTCTGGATAGTGTGGTTGACGTCGTATTCGGATAAACGCTTAAGAGGGAGTCGGCGTTTCGTACAGCTATAGCCCTTTAAAACACAGGCGCGAGCGCTTAACAGACGCGATAAGCGCTAATAAATCGTGCCCTGATCGGTAAGGTCGTTAGGGTGATCTAGAAACGCCACTTAGGGCGTTTCGCGATTTAAAAATCAGACAGCATTTTGTCGGCAATAGCGGCAGGGTTAGGGCTGAAGCTTCCGTTGGCGATGGACTGTTTAATGGCTGCGACTTTGCCCATATCAATATCTGGGCTGTCTTGCACTTTGGCCTCTAGTCGACCCATGGCTTTGCCAGCACCACTGAGCGATACGCTATCGCTAGCGGATGAGGGCGCATTGGCTGCTGCGCCATTAGCTCGGCCGACATCGCCTGGGGAGCGAGCCTTGCCGGTATCCTGTGCGGGGGCATGCAGGCGGTTTTTGCCGACGCCACCGGCGTTGGGATCAATAACCATGGTATATGCCTCTGTTATCAAATATAAGGGCTGCCGATTTTGCTCGGATATCAGCCGGTTCATACAGCTTGACGGCCATTTCGTCGATTACTTTAGGCTATTTTTCAAATTTTTTCACATTTGCGAATTAGCTGCTATAAGCCCGCGTTAGCCGTTAATGCAGCAAAGGCGTTGCTGCCATATGCAAATGCGCTAGCGGGCACGACCTAGTGCGGTGTATTAAACAAATAGCACACATATATGGGGCGCCTATTTGAGTGCAAGCCGGTGATATAAACTGAGATTTCCGGCACCCCACCCTTCGGGAAGCGCCTCAGCAGCCGGTAGCTGCGTTGCGCCCCTTGGTCATAGAACCACTATTACCCGCGGGTCGCGCCTTGCTACAGGCCACCGAGGAGCTTTCTATTTGCACTATCTATTTGATACACCACACTAGCTGCATTTCCTCCGTCCTTGGAGGTCAATTTGGCAGGCAGGAAAACGGTGTTTTTTCTTCCCAATTCTGCTAGACGCCACGGATCGCGACTCGGTGCAAAAAAACAATGGCCTTATAAATTGGCAGCCGCTCGGCCTGGGGCGACTACAAAGACTTCAATAATGCGCTTGGATTCGGCGTTTTTGACGCGGATTTGGTCGCCCACCTTACCATCGGACATGGCAATGGCCGAGGCCGCTACCGAGAGTCCGCCAGTGCCCGATTCAAGCACAATTTTATCGCCGCGAGTAATGGCGAGTGGCTCGCTAACATGGGCGAGGCGAATGACGCTGCCTGCATTAATGTTGCGGGTAACGGCATTGCCGAGAAGTGGCTTGATGTTATTCGTGTATCCGAACCCCAAGGAGCTCGTATTGCGCACTACAAGTGTGAGGTCTTCTGGTTTGAGTATCTCATCTTTATAAATATCGCGCGTCGTCGTGACGACTTCTTGCAGCACGTCGATTCGCGCGGGCACAAAGATGCTCCAAGGCGATTCGCCATTACAGCTTACTCGTACAGAAATATTAGCCGTTTTGGTTTGGTTACCGTTGATTTTGATGGCTTTGCGTTGAGAACAGGTGGCAAGCTTTAGCCGCGGGTCGATACGCGAGACGTGCACCTCTAAGTCGCCGCTCTGGACAATCCGCCGATAGTGTTGCTCGAGCGTTGTTTTAACCTGCTCGCGCATAGCGTCAATATCTTCGTAGGGCGCTATGCGTTCAGCGTCTGTCTCGTGTTGTGCTTCGCTCGCCGCTGTTGGCTGAATAAGCCCCATGGCGATGCCGAATATGAGTAAAAAACGCGATATATGGTTCAAGATTCACCTCCAGTGTCGAATACGTTGTAGCCCTTGTGCGTGACAAAAGTATGACACGTTTTGAGATTATTGGCATTTGTCCTACTTAGCAGCAAATCTTGCGCCGATACCGAGCCTTGGATAGATCGAGTTCTCGAGCGAAGCATCACGTAGCGTAGTTTACTCACGCTGACAAGCCTGTGCTTGCGCTGCATAGGGGCAAACTGTGAGCAAACACAATGTCTCGCTAATTACCCCCATTTTTCTGGCATTTTACGGGCGCTACATACGCCATTTAGTATTCGGCCAAAAGCTTGACGCATCGACGTGCCTAAGGTGTTGCTAAGGCGACAAAGCGGCGGATTTTCCCACTATTTAGTTCGCCAAACCGAGGAAACTGCGACTAGAGTTAAAGGTGTGTTCGAGCCCGCCTTGCGTGTGCTCGTTAGAAGGTAAAACAGTAAATGAACAAGTCGCCGTTGTTATTGCGGCACTGCGAAGCGCCATGAGCGGCGTTTCAGAATAAGAACTCGTTTCGTTAGCGCAGAGGATAACCACTGTGTTGGCTTGTGCCTGTTACGGAGATTGTTATGGCCGGCGTATTAGATAGTGTCAACCAGCGCACGCAGTTGGTGGGGCAGAATAGGTTGGAGCTCTTGTTGTTTAGTCTCGGGGGGGCGCAACTTTATGGTATCAACGTGTTTAAGGTTAAAGAGGTGCTTCAATGCCCGCACCTGAACGAGATCCCCAAGCGGCACCCAGTTGTGAGGGGCGTGGCCCATATCCGCGGTGGCACAATACCGATTATGGATATGCGGCAGGCGACCGGCAGCATGCCGCTCGATAACATTTCGGAGTGTTTTGTCATTATTACCGAGTACAAA
>DATBNJ010000185.1:0-9182 GCA_036554385.1 Marinagarivorans sp.
CTCTAAAAATGCACTTTTTACGCGATAGCGGCGTCACCGGCTTTTGCTCCTCGGCAGTGTGCTCCTGCACTGCCCTAATAAAGTACATCCTGTACCGATGCAAATCCGGATTACCGCACGTCCTGTGCATAAGTTCCGTCCTCGAATCCTCACTAATTGAAGGATCAATTTGCACAGTTTACTGCCCGTAGGGTGAAGCGCATGGATGCGCTGAGTGATTTACACCACGTAAACTGCGGTTCTCCGGGCGGTACTTCCTTGCCCTCACAAAAAAATTACTATTTTTAGAAACGCCCTTAAGTCTCTAGGTGCGCCGGCAATAGTTGAATCACCGGTATCGTTATCGAGGGTTAAAGCATCTGCTGCAACTGTACCATCGAGGCGATGACATGGTTGGGTTTAACATCGGACTGCTCAAAATAATGCTGCCGAAATTTACCGGTTTCAACCAGCGCACCGCGAATACCCAACTGCTGAGCGCCGTCGATGTCGCTGTCGATATCGTCCCCCACCATAAGCGCCTGGTGCGCAGGCACCTTGGCAGAGGCCAATACGCGATTAAAAAAATCTTGATTGGGTTTGCCCATCACTAGCGCTTTTTTGCTGCACACGTATTCAAACCCAGCAATAAAAAAGCCGATATCCGCTTTCAGCCCGCTGGTGGTCTGCCAAAAACGGTTTTTATGCAGTGCAATTAGCTGGGCTCCCGAGTGGAGTACGTTAAATAAATGGTTAATCAACGCAAGATTCCAACGCTCGCCAATGTCGCCCAATACCACGTAATCTGGCATTTGGTCGTCGTAATCAAACATGTCAAAATCCGTTTTAATGGCATCGTCCACAAGCGGCCAAATTCGAATAGGTTTTGACATTTTTTGATTGATCGCAGCAAGCTCTAAACGCGCGGCAACCGGTGCACTAATAAGTTCGTCTTCTGCGATATCAAAACCCATCTGCTGTAGATTGACTAATATTTGCGCCTGGGATTTAGTGGTGGTATTGGTCAGAAAGCGCAAGGTGTAGGACTTTTCCCGAAGGTAGGCAAGCGTTGCGCGCGCGCCATCAATTGGGGCATCGCCAATGTACAGCGTGCCGTCTAAATCGAATAAAATCGCGCGAATATCAGCGACTTGGGTCATGGGTACACCTCCGGCGCAATAAGCGGCTTTGGCTTTAACGCGTGCTTATTCGTCTTTTTCGAGCTTTACCGCCGTGCCATAGGCCAGTATTTCGGACATGCTTTGTGCTATGGCGCTGGTGGTAAAACGTAGATTAACGACGGCATTGGCGCCTTTACTTTGGGCATCATCAAGCATACGTTCTACCGCTTTATCACGAGCTTCGGCGAGCATTTCGGTGTAGCCCGCAATTTCACCACCAATAAGGGTTTTAATGCCAGCCATAATATCGCGCCCCACATGCTTGGACTGCACAATATTACCGCTGACCAAACCCAGTTGTGCTACGGTTTTATAGCCGGTGACGTCTGCTGTTGTCGATAAAATCATTTTTGTCTCCTCGGTATGCATTGGCCCACTAAATACGGCTTAACAAATCATTTTTTTTGTTTTGGTATTCGTCTTCCGTTATCGCCCCGATATCGCGCAGGTTGGCGAGCTTTTCGATGAGCTGAAAAACATCACCGCCTTGGTTGGGTGATGGCGCCTGATTTTGCTGCGGCTGCACGGGTGGCGGGGTTGATTCGATAGCGGGCTGCTGGAACTGGGGCTCTTGCTGTTGCGGCGGCTGGCTTTGAAAGTGCGAGCTCTGGTTTTGCATCGATTGCATGCCATTGTTTTGCGGCTCGGGTTGAATAAAGTTCTGGTTATTGGCGGGCGCATTCGGGCCAGACACCAGCGGTAAATTGGATACGCTAATGGTGCCGTACTGGCTATTAAAAACGAGCGAATCGTTAGAGCCCTGCTGCTGACTTACGCCACCGATTTGGTGATCTAAGGTATCGTACACACTAAGCATGCCATTCACCTCAACGGCCAACCGATTGGGAAATAATGCGTAACGCGAATTATTTTGGCCACCGGAACTGGTAGGCTGGCCCAGCTCGGGCGGCCACCAGTTGCGACTATTGCGCGAGCCAGCGGGCAAAGGCGCATAAATGGTGTTGTTCGCCAACGCATTTGCGAGCTCTGCACATAAATTATTCACGGTGTTTTTAAGGGAGTGATTAAACATATCACCCACCATCGTCATACCACCGGCCATCCATTGCCCACCACCGCCCAATTCCGGGCAGTTGAACTGCGCCATAGTGCCCGCGCCGTTGTTTACCGCATTTAGCATATGAATCACGGCGTCTTGGCTAAGGTTATAGCGTTGGCTTAGGTCATTCACAATGTGTTGACCTGTCGGCGTAAGGTTTTGCATGGAGCTTATCCTATAAGTTAAAGCAGCGGCCGCAGTGCGGCAAAGCGGTCACGGTAATATTCCAGCACGGAAATGGGTCGGGCTAGTGACAAAAAATACAGTCGTTAGCATACCAGAAGCTTACCACCTTGAAGGTTTTATCGTTGTTATTCACGACCGTAAATGGCGGGCAAGCTGGCGCGAGCCAATAGGCAAAAGACGTTCACATAACAAATAGGCATAAACCAGAATGATGACACTCATAATGACGACACATCGAGGTCTACAGCGCTCGGGCACGTTGTTTTTATTTTTAATAATTAGTCGATTAATCTACAACTTAATATCACAACCTTTTATTACTCGCAAAAACAATAGCTTACGGTAACTATTCAGCGGCTCGTTAAAGTGGGCACTGGCTAATTATCTCGGCAGTTCGCGCCACCGATAACTGCTGCTCGGCATTACGCTCCTGCAATGTCTAAAAGAGCATCCGTGCCCCGATGCGTTATTCCAATTAACGACTTCCCCAGTAGCGATGCGGTGTCGACCCTTGGGAGCTGCCGCAATATGGGCGCTGCCGGCGGGTAAAGGCCCTAAAAATCGCCGCCTAGCGCTTAAATTCCCGTTACCTTAAATAACCTTGCCAAAAATGGCGAAAATGCAAACAGCAGGTTCTATTCGCCGCCAACTTGTGTTTTTAACTGTTAAATCCCTCGCTGACTTATTTAATTCATGAACTTAGAAGATTAATGACTGCCGTAAATTGGAACAGGCCTTGCTCAGGGTCTACCCTAGTGGTGTGGGTAACTGAATAGTGGTGTGGTTCAGCGAATTTTTGCCCCGTTTACGACACCCACGACAAAAATAGTGCGTTAAGCCGCGCCAAAACAGTGCTTCCGAATTTATATAAAAGTTATTCGGTTATTTACGGGAGGATCATGTCAGATATTTGGCAAAGTACGATCGCATCGGCACAGGCAATGCGCCGAGAGTTACACCAGTTCCCCGAGCTTGGCTGGCAGGAAACACGCACAGCCGAGCGCATTCGCGCGCAGTTAACACAGCTGGGCATTCCTTGGTCGGTGTGTGCACAAACGGGCACCGTAGCCAAGCTGACGCCGCCGGCGGCGACACTGGGTCGAGACAAAACCCCACACATCGCACTGCGCGGCGATATTGACGCACTGCCCATTAATGAACAAACCGATAAGCAGTATCAATCGCAACACGCCGGTTGCATGCACGCCTGTGGCCACGATGGGCACACGGCAACCTTGCTGGCTGCGGCGCAGTGGCTTAAGCACCACGAAGCGCAATTGCCCGCGCCAGTGACGTTGATTTTTCAGCCCGCAGAAGAAGGCGGCCACGGCGCCAAACACATGATTGACGACGGCGCTTTAAATGGCGTTGAGCAAATATTTGGGTGGCACAATTGGCCCGCTATTGGGTTTGGCAAAATGCTGTGCCCCGACGGCATTGTAATGTGCGGCAATGGCACTTTTACGTTAACGGTAAAAGGCAAAGGCGGCCACGCCAGCCAGCCTGAACTGTGCCGCGACCCGGTGTTAGCGGCCAGCGCGATTACTTTAGCGCTACAGCAAATTATTAGTCGCCGCCTGCCACCGCAGCAAGCGGCGGTGGTGAGTGTTACCTCCATTGAAGCGCCCAGTGCTGCCACCGTAATACCGCAACAAGCGGTGATTGGCGGCAGCATTCGCATCCCCGATCGGCATACCCGCGACGAAATTTGCCAGTGGATTACCGATATCGCGCTGTGCACCGCGCACACTTACGGCGTGGAGTGTGACGTAAACATCCAACCGCGCTACGACGCGACGATTAACCACCCCGCCGAAGCTCAGCGCATGCGGCGACTTTGGCAGCAACACAATTCGCATGATGGCTTCGAAGCACTCGAACAAACGCTGCCTACGCCCATAATGGCCTCGGAAGATTTCAGCTATTACTTACAGAAAATACCCGGCGCCTTTGCGCTAATTGGTGCCGATGATGGCCCCGACCATCAAGCCCCTTGCCACAGCCCGCACTACGATTTTAACGACCGCTTAATCGAAAAAGTGACCTGTTTATTCGCGCAATTGGTGGGGGCACCGGCACCTGCTGCGCAACACACACTTAGCAACAACCATTAAATAAAACGATTTTTAAAAGGGACGTGTCAGCCACGCTTTAGTCGCGCCCACTTTTACCCAACGAGGAGACAAGTATGAGCATATTCGAGCAACGAGAGTCTGATATCCGAGCCTATTGTCGCGTCTACCCAGTGGTGTTTGATAAGGCCCGTAACGCGCGCCAAACCGATGAGGACGGCAAGGAATATATCGACTTTTTTGCCGGCGCTGGGGTGTTAAATTTTGGCCATAACAATGAGCGCATGAAAACCGCAATGATTAATTATTTGCAGGCAGATGGCGTTTTACACAGTTTGGATATGCATACCACCGCCAAGCGCGCGTTTATGGAGCGCTTTGTAAAAACCATTCTCGAACCGCGCAATATGCCCCACAAGCTACAGTTTATGGGCCCGACGGGTACCAATGCCGTTGAAGCGGCATTAAAGCTGGCGCGCCGTGCAACCGGCCGGAGCGACATTGTGGCGTTCACTAAGGGCTTTCACGGCATGACCTTGGGCTCGCTGGCGTGTACCGCCAACCAATATTTTCGCGGCGCGGCGGGCGTGCCATTGCTACACGTAGAGCACCAACCCTTTGGTTGCGAAAAAACCTGCCCCGGCTGCGAAATGGGCTGCGGCATAGCCAATTTAGACGCGCTGCGCGCACAGTATGAAGATGGTTCCAGCGGCATTAGCCCGCCAGCGGCCTTTTTGGTCGAAACCATTCAAGCCGAGGGCGGGGTTAACGTGGCCCATAAAAATTGGCTGCAAGCGCTCGCCAAACTGGCGAAAGATATGGGCAGTTTACTGATTGTCGACGATATTCAAGTGGGCATTGGACGCACCGGCTCGTTTTTCAGTTTTGACGATATCGGCATCGACCCCGATATTGTCTGCCTCGCCAAAGGCATCGGCGGCATGGGCACGCCTATGGCGCTAAATTTGGTTAAGCCGGAAATCGACAAACACTGGTCACCGGGCGAGCATACGGGCACCTTTCGTGGGCAGTCGCTTTCGTTTGTGGCGGGTACCGAAATGCTCAGCTATTTTGAAGACGATAGCTTTATGGCCGAAGTGAAAGAAAAAGCCAGCGTAATGTCGTCGAGTTTGGCACCGTTAGAGAAGCTCGATGCCATTCAGGTGCGCGGTAAAGGCATGATTTTAGGCTTGGATGTCGGTAGCGGTGAAAACGCCAAAGCCATCGTTGGCCAGTGCTTTGAGCAGGGCTTATTAATTGCCAGCTGCGGCAGCGGTGGGCGCGTAGTGAAATTGATCCCGCCGCTGACCATTCCCGACAGCGACCTTAAAGAGGGCTTAGCTATTTTGGTCAAAGCCACCCAAGATGTGATGGAGGCCGCGGCATGAAAAAACGCGATGATATGACCTTCCCCTTTGAGGAATACGAGCGCCGGCTGACGGAGTTGCGCAGCCGCATCGCCGAACGGCACCTAGATGCGGTGGTCATCACTGACCCTGAAAACATCATGTACCTCACCGATTACCAAACGACCGGCTATTCGTTTTTTCAGGCCTTGGTGGTGCCGCTTGAAGACGAGCCCTTTATGATTACCCGCGCGCTGGAGGAGTCCAACATTTTTGCGCGCACTTGGGTCGAGCGCACGCGCCCCTACCCAGATACCGGCGATGCTATTCAAATGTTGGTGGATGCGCTGCGCGAGTTTGGCCTTTCGACCAAACGCATTGGCTACGAGCGCAATAGTTACTTTTTCCCCGCTTACCAGCAAGACACCATTCACACGACCCTGACCGATGCCAAACTGTTGGACTGCTTTGGCATTGTTGAAGAGGGGCGCATTTGTAAGTCGGCACTGGAAATCGACTTGATGCGCCGTGCCGCAGTGGCTACAGAAGCGGGCATGCAGGCGGGCATTGATGCTTGCCATGCTGGCGCCACTGAAAATGAAATTGGCGCGGCGATTAGTTCCGGCATGTTCCGCGCGGGCGGCGAGCCCCCTTCGGTCATGCCCTATGTGACCTCGGGCCCGCGTACCATGATCGGCCATGCAACCTGGGAAGGCCGTATTGTTAAACCCGACGAGCACGTCTTTTTAGAGGTGGGCGGCTGTTACCGTCGTTATCACACCGCGATGATGCGCACGGTGGTATTGGGCGAGTTGAGCGAGTCCATGTACAAAGCGCAGGAATGCATGAAACTTGCACTTAACACCATGCACGACTACATCCAACCGGGCATGACGGTGTCGGACGTGGACAACATGATTCGCAATATCATCTCCCACAACGAAGTGGGCGCCCGCTTGGTAACGCGCTCGGGTTACTCCATCGGCATTGCCTTCCCGCCCAGTTGGGATGAGGGCTACATCTGCAGCTTAAAGCAAGGCGACGGCACAGTATTAAAAGAAGGCATGACCTTTCACGTGATTCCTTGGATGTGGGGTGTAGACGGCGATAAGACCTGCGGTATTTCCGACACCATTTACATTACCGCTGATGGCTGCGAATCCTTTTTTACGATGGACCGCGACTTTGCCGTTAAGCCCAACGACGCCAACGACGCAGCGACACCAAACAGCACAAAAGCGCCTAACGCCGGTACCGTGCAATCGAGCCCAAGCGCGAGCGCGCAAGCGGTGAATAAACCCGCGACGGATATTAGCGATGCCCAAAAACCGGCCCGCCTGCAGCTTAAATCCGCCAAACCGAAAAGTAGTTAGCGCGCAGCTGGCGAATTCGCCATGCCAGCACCGGCCTATTCGCTGGGCACTGGCTTAGCCTCTCGCTGCCGCCGCCGATAATTCGACGGGCGGCGCGCCGTATTATTCTAAAAATTCTATAAGCTCAACGAGGTGACTATGACTCAGGCATTGATCGCGACCAACCCTTACAACGGACAAACCTTGGCGGAATACCCCACCCTTGATAGCGTGGGCATTAATGAACAAATCTCACTGGCCGATGCGGCCTTTGCGCACTGGAAAAATACCACCTTTGCCGAGCGCGCTGCGGTGCTTAATAACGTTGCCCGTGCCCTGCGCGACGCCAAACCCAAGCTCGCCGAGCTGATGGCCCTGGAAATGGGCAAACCGGTTAAAGAAGGTTTAGCCGAAGTGGAAAAAGCCGCTTGGTGCTCCGAGTATTATGCCGAGCACGCCGAGCAATATTTGGCGACCGAAACTTTGCCCTCGGATGCGTCGAATAGCTATGTGTATTACCAACCGCTGGGCACCTTGTTGGGTATTTTGCCGTGGAACGCGCCGCTATGGTTGGCGGCCCGCTATTTTGCGCCGGCCTTAATGGCCGGCAATACCTGTGTGCTCAAGCACGACCCCAACGTGCCCGGCTGCGCGCAAGCCATCGCCGAGGTGTTTGCCAGCGCCGGTGCGCCTAAAAATATTTTAGTCAACCTACCGATCAGCACGCCCGCCGTCGCCGAGGCGATTCGCCACCCCGCCGTGCAAGCCGTGTCGTTTACCGGCTCGGCCAAAGCCGGCGGCATTGTGGCGGCCACCGCCGCCGCAGAAATTAAACACTCGGTGCTAGAGCTGGGCGGTTCCGACCCCTTTATTGTGATGGCCGATGCCGACCTCGACACCGCCGCCGATGTGGCCACGCTTTCACGCATTATTAATGCTGGGCAATCGTGCATCGCCGCCAAACGCATTATTGTTGCCAGCGAGGTTTACGACAGCTTTGTCGATAAGCTCAAAACGCGCCTCGCTAAATTAAAGCTCGGTAACCCGCTGCAAGAGGATACGGATATTGGCCCCATCGCACGCGAAGATTTGCGCCAAAACCTGCATCGCCAAGTGCAGGAAACCATCAATGCCGGTGCCACTTGTTTATTGGGCGGCGAATTTCCAGCCGGCGACGGTTACTTTTACCCCGTCACCTTACTCACCGATGTGACCGAGAGCATGTGCGCCTTTAAGGAGGAGACCTTTGGCCCGGTGATGGTCGTGATCAAAGCCGATTCGCCCGAACATGCGTTGGCGCTGGCCAACGATACCGAATACGGTTTGGGCGCGGGCGTATGGACGCAGGATATCGACCTTGCGCTGCAGTTTGCCAAGGACATTAACGCCGGCCAGATCGCTATTAACGGCATCGTCAAAACCGACCCCCGCTTGCCCAGCGGCGGCATTAAAAAGTCCGGCTTTGGGCGCGAACTGGGCCCGCACGGCATTAAAGAATTTGTTAATGCTAAGCAGATTTGGGTGAAGTAGATAACGTGGGTTTAACGCAGCAAGCTACTCGTTCTGCGAACGTGGTCTCTACTGCGCTTCGGCTCGCCCTGCTGGGCGAGTTCATTTTTTTGGGGTAAAAAGAAGACGGGATCAAAATGCCCTTATGCGCCACCGAAAGTGCCCACTCACTAATCGCGTTTTAATACGATTCGGTAGTGCGCTTTGCCTTCGCGCAACCGCGCTATGGCTTCGTTGACGTGGTCAAAGCTGTAAAACTCGGTAACCGGCTCGATTTTGTGCAAAGCGGCGAAATCGAGCATCTTAGCAATGGTGTTAGGGCTGCCGACCGGCGAACCTGAAACTGAGCGCTGACCGCCAATTAACGAAAACGCGGCAATATCCAAAGGCTCCAAGGTGGCGCCAACAAAATGCAGGCGGCCTTTAGGCGCCAAGGTGGCTAAGTAGGCGTTCCAGTCGAGCTTTACGTTTACGGTGGAGATAATAAAATCGAACTG
>DATBNJ010000198.1:0-9898 GCA_036554385.1 Marinagarivorans sp.
TGCCTCCCGCTCTTTGCATTTCCCTGAACTGCGCGCGTGTTCTGGTCAACAAAAACCGGGCATAGTCTTAGGTGGAGTTAGTTAACCTTTATTGCTTCATACATAATTGCTTCATGCATAGCGCTTTGCTCTGCCTGCATGGGCAGTAAGTCATTGTTGGCAGTATGTGGCCTTGTGCAATTGTAGTAGTAATCGATGTAGTTATTTATATCGGCAACGGCATCACCAATAGTTTCGTAACCCAACATAGGCATTCTCTGGCTTAAATGAACCCATGAAATTGAGTGCAAGGGGACCACGACTTTCTGGCTAGGCCCCTATCCTGACATAGGGGCCTCTGGTACGGCGAGATTCAACTACTCTGCCCATGTATTACACTTCAGTGCTTCGTGTTGTTGGCAAAACTTTAGCGTGCAAGTCACTAAACCACCCTCATCTCGGGAGCATGTGTTGCAGCCGTCAAACCATGCGGTGCAGTTTAGCGGGGCAACATTCTCACCCGGTGTATTGCCGAAAAACTCGTCATGCTTGCCGCCTTCAAAGCGTATTTCCTGCAAGCTTTTGTGGACTTGGTAAGCCGCCGCATAATAGGCCATGTCGGCAGTACCCACCTCTGGGACGCTGCGGGAGACGAGAATAGTCGCAATGCCACCTTCAACACTGGGGGCGAGCAGCTGTACCTCGTTTGATCCGGAGGTTTCGGTGAGCCGGTAAATCAACAGGTTGTATTCATCAAAATCAGTGTTGGCGTCAAGAAGAGAGCTAACAAAGCTTTGCTTATCGTTCCAGCTATCTTCACCAAGCTGCGTTTTCGTAAAATTATCCAGCTCATTTTGGCTGCCAAGAATAACAGTGTTGAAATTGGAGTAGCCATGCTCTCTGAAAGGGGTGTCAATCTCTTGTACCAAAGGCGCTTGAGGCGCGTCATTGCAATGAGCAAACGTTTCGCAATTCAACGCTTCGGTATACTCGCCAGCCGCATTCGGAAACTTGAGGTTGTACGTGCCGTTGTCGAAGTAAAGCGATTCGAACGATTGACTGACCCTGTAAACCAATAAGTAGGTTGCTATATCGTCTGTACCCATATTAGGTACAAATCTCGTGATGTTGAAGTGAAGGGCGTTACCATCGATTTGCGGGGGTAACGGTGATACCTCGATCGAGCCAGAATTTTCATTAAAGACATAGGCGATCAGGTGCTGCGTATCAAAGTCGGCTTGTGCGGCGCTGAGCTTTTTGGCTAAGTCGCCTGAGGCATAATCGCCGACAAACTGATCCCAGCCGTCTCGGGTATCAAAGACTCTTAGTGAGTACCTTGAATAATCAGCATTTAAACCGCCGAAGACCCTCGTTTGATTCAGCTCTATTCGCTCCGCTTGTTGCGCATTGGCGTTATCACCATCGCTATCGGGAATGATTGTTTGGCCGTTGCAGCCGACTAAGCTGGCCAATACTACCGCCATTGCAAACCATTTCATATTCTCGCCTCCATACATCAATCGTTAATTTAATTGTGGGTTATTTTGCGCGGCTCTTCGAATAAAATCTGTGGCGATGTCACAGATGAACACTTTTTTACAAAATGAGTAGGCGTGGCTACCTTGCGCTCGTTAGCTCGACAGGAACTAAGTGCCTGACCTAGCAGCTCGCCCCGCTGTGTCAGGATAGTTGTCGCCTCCCGAGCAACTCGAGTGCCTGCCCCCTCAACTCTCGAGTGCCTGTCCCCCCAACTCTCAACTCGTCTGTGCACATTTTATTGCCTTTATGGCACAGCCTTAGCAAAGGGCGACCTAGGCCACACTTTTATCCGCTGACTACTCGTAGGATGGGCTTACCGCAAGGCTAAATAACGAGGGTTAGTAGGCCGTTTGCCCGCGACGGTAAGCAATGACGTTGCGCTATCCACATCAACACCGTTAACAATAAAAAGTAAGGTGCATGCATGAAAGTGATCAGTTTTCATTCCGGTTGGCCACACGCGAAATGGGCGGCTGTCTGGCTCGCCGTTTTATCCTTGGGCACTCTGAGTGGCTGCGTCGGCTCGACAGACCAAGAGCCTGGCGCCGTCAGCAGCGCATCGCTCGGCAATTCGAGCAGCAGCGTTGTTGTTAGCTCGAGCTTCAGCAGCGCACCGGCAAGCAGCAGCTCGCTGGATCAAGTATCCAGCGTGAGCTCATCAATCTCCAGCGCCGCAAGCCAACCGGATGCCAAGATTGATCGCGGCGTCTACACCCTCACATCGCGCGTTGGCGGCAAATTGTTAGAAGTGGAGGCCGCCTCAAACGCCGATGGTGCCAACGTGATTCAGTGGCGCGATTTGGGCGGGCCAAACCAGCGCTGGATAATTCGTGAAGTGATTAATAACTACTATTCAATTGTGAATGTGCAAAGCGGCAAAGCCTTGGAGGTGTACGAGCTAAGCACGGCCGATGGCGCTAATGTTGCGCAATATGATTATTGGCAGGGCGACTCGCAGCTTTGGCGCATTATTGACGTGGGCGATGGTTATGTACAACTGATTAACCGCCTAAGCGAAAAGGCCCTAACGGTCGCAGGCGCTAGCACCGCTGACGGCGCCAATATCGAACAGCTAGCGGCCTCGAATAATGACAATCAAGCCTGGCAATTAAACTTTTTGGGCAGTGTTGACGGCCCTGTTGAGGATAAGTCCGAAACCAACGGGGCGGAAAATCACTGGCCAATAAGTGGCGATACCTTCAGCCACGACCCCACTATGTATGAAGAAGATGGGGTTTGGTACCAGTATTTCACCGCCGATTGGATTGGCTCAAAGCGCTCGAATGACGGCCGCAACTGGCGCGATACCGGGCCAGTACTGGCTGGCGAGTTTGATTGGTGGCGCGACTACGTACCCGCCTGGGAGCCTGCCAATGTGTGGGCACCAGAAATTGACCGCTATGGCGACAGAGTATGGATGTGGTATTCGGTATCAACCTTTGGCTCGCGAGTTTCGGCCATTGGCTTAATGTCGGCAACCAGTGCCGCCATCGGCGATTGGCGCGATGAAGGCGTCGCGATTAGCTCTGACAATTCGAATAACTACAATGCCATTGATGCTGATTTGGCCGTAGACGAGTACGGCGACCCATGGATGACATTTGGTTCGTGGAATTCCGGCATTAAAATTACCCGCCTGAACCCTTTGACCATGAAGCCCGTGGGCCCATTGTACTCCGTTGCCGCGAAAGGCGGCGGTATTGAAGCACCAGACGTCATTTATCGCCAAGGGTACTACTACTTATTTGTGTCGCTCGGAAAATGCTGTGACGGCGTAAATAGTACTTACCATATTGTTTATGGTCGCGCCGAAAAAATTACCGGACCTTATTTGGATAAAAACGGTGTCGACATGATGAACGGTGGCGGTACGGTACTGGACGCGGGCAATGATGTTTGGATTGGGCCCGGCGGCCAAGATATTGTGAATACACATATTATTATCCGCCATGCTTACCCCACTTCCGAAAACCCGTGGGCGGCGATGCTCATCAGTACCCTTAACTGGGATAGCGAGGGTTGGCCAAGGTACTAGGGAGCCTTCGCCATAAATCGCACTAGTAACGGCTGCAACGATTGCACTTCGCCCAACGGTCTAATTAATGGCGTGAGTGGCCGTGTTCATTTTCTACAATGAATGGACACGGTGTGCCCTAACGGGCCTTTACCCTGAAGCGCCATCAGTGGTGGCAAAGGGCCCGCACTAAAAAGTGCAATTTTTTAGTGCTCGCAAAAGCGATTGGTTGTGGCTAAGCAGCCTGCTCACAGCGACAGCGCACATTGTCTGCTAGACTCAAAAAAGATGTGTTGAGTGGTGCGAGGACATAGTAGTCTGCCTTTTGGCGTTTGATTAACCGGCGAATAATAGCCTTTAACTTTGGAAAAGAGCTCTCCTTTGAAACGTACTATATTTGGTTTGGTTATCGCGCTGGCGCTCTGGGTTGGCGTTACCATAGTCGCCAGCACAAACCATCGGACCTACAGTCTCATGGAAGGGTTTGGCGCGCGTTCACTGTACGTCGACCCGAGCCCTTACTCCGCCTCAAACTGGACGGACGAAAAGCGGCAGGGCATTACCTGTTTGTTTTTAGGCACGCAATCGTATTTACAATGTGGGCTGGATATCACCATGGGTGATGGCGACCGCAGTGGCTTTGACGCGACCGCTTACACCGGCGTGAAGTTGTCGGTAGAGTACAGCGGCAAAGCCGATCAATTTCGCATTTACTTCCGCAATGCCTTTAAAGACCCTAGTGTACACGCTGACTCCAAATTTCAGGGCATAGAGTTACCCATTCGAAAAGGAGCATACAGCTACGAAATTCCCTTTGATAATTTCGAGGTGCCAAGCTGGTGGAGCAACTCAGTGCAAAATAAAGCCGCCGATATTTTAGCACCTGATCGCAGCAATATTGTGCATATCGGTTTTGATTTGGAAAGCCCTAAGCCGATTGGCCAGCACCACTTTCAGATTATCGACTTTTCGCTCACCGCGCCGTTACTGGGAATGAATAACGCCGGCTGGTGGCTTTTAGTGACCGGTATTTATTTCGCGATAGTGGGCTTTCTTTACAATTATTTCCGCTTGCGAGTACAACTCAAAGAACACAGCGATGAAATGTTTGGCCTGCTCAATAAATTAGAAGTTGCCGATACCGAATCGGCACACTTTAAAAAGCTATCGATGTACGACCCGCTCACCGGCTTGCTCAATCGCCGTGCTGCGGTGGACCTTGTTGACGAGTTTTCCCGCCACAACTCGCTATCCGGCACGGCACTGGTGATGATGGATATTGATCACTTTAAAAAAGTGAATGACGATTTTGGTCATGACCTTGGCGATGAAGTCCTGCAAAAGGTAGGCGCGCTGGTAAAATCTAAATTGCGCGAAGGTGACGCTGCAGTCCGCTGGGGCGGAGAAGAGATTTTAGTCATATGCCCTAAAACAAGTATTGAAGGTGCTAAAGGCGTTGCCGAGAAGTTGCGTAAAGAAATCGGGCAATTACGCTTCAGTGACGAAAGCCTAACAATTACGACGAGCTGCGGCGTTGCGGCGATAGCACTGCATCAAAAATTTGATCAAGGCTTCAAAAATGCTGACGAAGCGCTTTATTACGCAAAAAATAATGGTCGCAATCAGGTGTACTGCGCTGCTACCGAGTCGTCCGTTTGAGACGCTATGCCCGGCTCGGCAGCTTCGACAGAACACTCAACCCACCTGCATCGCGCGGCTGACTGGAAAAATGCCTGAAAACCAGAGACCTGAAGCAATTTTTTGAGTTGCCCTTAGCGCTAAAGCTGCGCCTTGGCGTGCGTTAAGAGATAGGCACTGGACCCTAGGCGATAGCTGTTTGCACGTAAACTCCGGATATACCAGTCACTCCACACTAAATTGATCGCGTTTATCGGATTTTAAATCTAAAACCTATGACTTCAATGACTGCATCAGCAAAAGTAAACGAACTCAACTATTCTACGTTATAGAGTTGTCATCTATAAAAACCGTCGTCTCGTTCGACATCTTTAGGTATCGGGTACCCTTTTCGCATGTTGTCTATAATGCACCACCAAAAACCATTCAAGCTGCTTTGCAATATCGTTTGTGGCCTCAGCCTCGGCGCCGCGACCGCCGCCTGCAGCAAAGACGTTGTCTCAGCGGCCAATGGTGTTGTCGTGCAGTCAGCCCATAGCGAGAACTCACCCGAAAGCGACTTTGAAGCCAGTATTACTGTCGAGCCCGAAAAGCCCTTACGCTGGACCTTCTCCGCCAGCGACAGCATATCGGCCAAACACGGCTATTTAATGGCGCGGCAAGTGCCGCTTAGGCATGCTTCCGATAAAGGCCACTGGGGATTGGGGAGTTTGTTTATTAGCAATCGCACCGAATCTTGGCACGGCATGCTTTTGCGCTTGCCCCGTTTAGAGCAGGAAAAAGCGTTTAAAGTTTCGCTGTGGGTTAAATTAGATAACGTAGAGTTTCCCTCCAATGCGACGATGGTATTGACCCGAGTAATGAGTGGCAAAATTAACACGGTGGAGCTCGCAAATGCTGAGATTATTCCCGGTGCTTGGCAAAAACTCGAGGGTACTTTTACCACGTTATCCGAATTCCTCGATAGCTTGGCGACCATTCACATTGATATGAGTGTGGTATCGGCTAATTATCATATTGATGATATCACCTTGTCCTACGCAGAATTTGACGCTGAAAAGTCATTCGCGGCGTCGGCACAAAAGAGTGACATTGTACGTAATGGTGATGTCGAGTTAGGCCTCGATTATTGGAGCCACCAAGGTGGAGCGATAAACGTCAGCACAAAACATGCACACTCCGGCAAGCAAAGCATCTTTATTTCCGACCGCTTACAGAACTGGAACGCGCCGACCATGGAGCTGCATGATTTAAAAAGCGACCTGCAATATCGCGTGAGTATATTTACTCGCCTTAAAGAGGGCACCGCCCCCACCCAAGTGCGGCTTACACTTAAAAGTGAAACAAGCGGTCAGACCGCCTATATGCCTTTGGCAAGCGCTAAAGCAACAGACGCAAACTGGATTGCCGTATCAGGTGTTTTTAGCGGAGCTTCTGTAAAAAATGCCGATAGCGTCATCGTTTACCTGGAGGCTTCTGATCCCACCGCAAGTTATTATGTTGACACCCTAACCGTTGAGGCTCTGCTACCAGAACAATAATTACTTGCTAATCGCTATAGATATCGCACTTTAATGCGATGTTAACTGCCCGCAAAACGCCCTCAAGGAAAACGCAGGTGTAACAGGCACACGTGGATAATCTTGCCTCTATAGCGCGGCAATCACCACCCAAAAGAGTCGCTTCTATATCAGCACAAAGCACACAGGCATACCCGGCGAAATGATAAATGGCACGCGGCGGACTACCATAAATAGGCGAAATTGGATGGCATGATAATCAACAAAAATAACTATTAACCCTTTAGCCATTATTTATAGAGCTTTGAGCTATGCTTTGGTCTGAACCGAATTTTTCGAGGTAGCTATGTTTCAGCGAATGACAGTAACACAACGTTTGTTGGCAGGTTTTGGCGTATTAATATTCCTAATGTTCATTATTACCTTGTTGGGTGTTTTGCGGGTTGACACAATCGACCGCATGCTGACTGACGTCAATGATCGCTACAGCGCCAAACAGCGCGCCGCCATCAACTTTCGAGGTAGCGTACACGACCGCGCGATTGCCCTTCGCGATATTGTACTGGTGACAGATAGTGACCAATTAATACCACTTCATGAGGAAGTGCAGCAGCTTACGGATTTTTACGACGAGGCCCGAACCTCGCTTGCTCGCCTGCGCGAGCAGGAGGTTTTTACTCCGAAAGAGGTCAGCTTGCTCGACGCCATTAACGCCGCCGAAAGTCGAGCGCTAGCTGCGACCCAAGCCGTTCTAAAACTTCGAAATAGTGAGAATATCGGTGCTAGTCAGCAGCGCCTATTAGCCGATGCAGCACCGGCGTACTCAACGTGGCTTCGCACCGTAAATGCTTATATCGACCACCAAGAGGCCAACATTCGAACTGACGTCGCCACGGTTCGCAGTATCGCTGAAGGCTTCAGCATGACAATGCTACTGGCACTGCTTGCCGCGGTCGTGGCCGGAGGCCTTATGGCATGGATGATCATCGGCTATATTCGTACCTTGCTCGGCGCAGAACCTTATAAAGTTGCCGATGCCATGCGCCAAATGGCCGCGGGTAATTTACAGCTTGAAGAACATAAAGCGGCTTCCAACAGTGTTATGGATTCGTCGCAGCAGCTAGCGCGGCAGCTAAAGCATGTATTGCAAGAGGTGCAAATCACGGCCGAAAGCGTATTGGCATCATCCGATAAAATGGGCGAAATGGCCGATCAAAACAGCGCACTCATAAACCGGCAAAATGACGAAACGCAACAGATCGCCGGTGCCGTGGGACAAATGTCGCAATCCGTCAACGAGGTCGCTGAACATGCTCAAGCCGCAGCCGAAGCCGCCCATAAAGCAGACGCAGAAGTGGTCAATGGTCGGCGCGTTGTTGAAGAAAATGCCCGCATGATGGATGAGCTCGCAGAGCGCTTAGAGAGCGCCATGACTACAGTGCAGCGCCTGTCCGAACAAAGCTCTAACATCGAGAACATTATCAGTGTTATTAATGCGGTAGCCGAACAAACCAATTTACTGGCACTGAACGCGGCCATTGAAGCGGCTCGCGCTGGCGAACACGGGCGCGGTTTCGCCGTCGTTGCCGATGAAGTGCGCGGCCTTGCTCAACGCACACAAAGCTCAATTCGTGAAATCACCGAAACCATTGAAACCCTGCAAAGTGATGCCGACGCAACGGTGACCGTAATGACCGAAAGCCAACAACGCGCGCGCACAACTGTAGAGCAAACACAGGAGACCCAACGCGCACTCGATCAAATAAGAATTGAGGTTGGCGAAATTACCCAAATGAACCAACGCATTGCCGAAGCCGTCACCGAGCAAACTCAAGTGGCTCAAGAGGTTAGCCGCAACATCACAGGCATTAGCGATAGCATGCATGGCGTGGCACAATCAGCGCGCGGCAACGCGGAGCAAAGCAGCGCAATGAAAGCCATGGCAGCCAAGCTTTTGGAACAAATTCGCTATTTCCGAGTTTCACCTTAGCGTGGTCATTTAGGCAACGTCTTTGGGTACCGCAACGTTTTGTAACTATGCAGCTAAACAATAATTTTTATCTGACTTTCAGCGATACAGCAAATATTTCCCTCTCGCTGCGCTTCGACCATTAATTGAAATACTGCATCAATACCGCGTTTTGCGCTATTTATAGATTTTAACGTTGCACAAACACGCATTTTTGAGCCTGTTCTCAGAGGGCTGCGAAATTCCACATTGCCCAAACCCGAATTAACAATCATTCGGTAGTCTCCAGACATTTTTTTTATCAGGTTTTCGATTTGTATTAAATTAGGCAACAATGACAGAATAAAATAGCCATGTACAATCGTGCCGCGAAAGGGTGAGTCTTGTCGAGCGCGCACTGGGTCAACGTGAATCCATTGCTCATCCCCGGTGACCTGGGCAAAGTTATTCACCATTTCTTGGGTCACATATAACCATTCACTTGTAGACAGTGAATGGCCTAAGTATAGCGACATATTTTTGTGTAGCGCGAGGATACGAGAATCACCGAGTGCGGCAATCTCGGGGGTCGCACCTTCGCCCTGCTCAACGTCGGAAAAACGGATATACTCCGCTAACGAGCGATGCACTCTATGAGTAATGCCATCCATCAGCGAGCGGACCGGCAATTCCCACTGATCACGAAACTTGGCCTGCTTATCTTTTAACAGCTGGCTAGCCTCTTTTAATCCATCCATTTCTGCCTCCGTTCATTTGTCAATGCCCCATAGTTAACACGCCAATATTAATCGGTTACACTCGAAGCCCCTTTACCAAGAGCAACACTGTATCGAGAGAATAATTGACGCTCTTCAAACTGTTGCATCATACGTTGACAGGCGGGCACATAATCAGTAATTGCGCCCCCACCTAACTTTTCACACAAAAAACACAAGGTTGCAACATCAACTTGCAATAGGCTATCGCCTGTTGAACGTTGGTAGTACATCTGCAATACATAATTAACTGCGCACATCAATCGTGCGTAGCGATCAGCAAAATCAAAAAAAACGACTGAATTAGGGTCTTTTTGGCCCGTCGCAATAGCGCCCTCAATGGCATCAATTAATAACGCGGTTTCACGGTACAGTAATAATGCACACTCGACGTAGCAATCACCCAGCCCCGCTTGCTGAATCCGGTCCGTCATGACTAACGCCAAAAAACTTTCCAGTATAAAATCACGCCCTTGATTCGATA
>DATBNJ010000217.1:0-9773 GCA_036554385.1 Marinagarivorans sp.
CATTGGCATTTTTTAACTGAAGCGCGAGGGTTAAGCCCGCTAAACCACCGCCAGAGATAATAATGTCTGCTGTGTCATCAGCCATTGTTAAATGCCTATGAAAATTCTAGAGAGATGGATGATCCGTCACTTAGCGGCAAGCAAAGTGCGCTTTTATTTGACGAGCCCGCTAACGACTTTTCTAGAATACAAAGTAACTTTGCCGCCGGGTTTTGACTATAAAGTTCCGCAAGGTATGGGTTGTCGCAACTGAGCGGTGGCCATTCGCCTGTTTTATCACCAACGTTAGCAGTAACGGTTGTTCCTGCCAGTGGCGAAGCTGCTGGGCAAATAATTAATGAGCCCGCGAAAGCGCTGTGGTTGGGTAGTATAGACCGCATGGTGGCAGCCACCGGCGCATCATAAAAAGTGACCAACATAGGGGTGCTTTCTATCTGGCATTGAATCATGGCCTCCAGCAAAGCGATGGAAACCGAATGGGTATAGCCCGCCACGGAGTTTGCGGCTTGAGTCGCGTTGGTGCTGATTGTCCAGTAACCAGCTGGGGCATTGTGCACCGAATTATGAAACTTGGTCGGCGAAAGTTGTTTGTTATCGCTCGCTAACACGCGGCACATGTAATCGGTAAGGTCGGTATCGCCATATCCAGATACAAAGACCGATTTTAATTGCTCAGGTGTAAGCGGGCAGGCCTCGGTGGCCTGCCAGGAGGATTCAACAGCCAAACGAACAGTCAGCGGCGCACGGCGGCGTTCGTTGGCGGGAATAACGGCAGGTTTCGGCCCCGTTAAAGGCTCTGCGATTGCCTCATTGCCGTTAAATAATTCACGCAACGCGTCGATATTGGCAAAACGTGCCCCCCAGGCACCATAACTCACTATTTTGCAGACAAGCTGAGTGGTCATATCAATGCCCCTCCTGCTGGCTAAACACCAAACTGCAGTTATTGCCGCCAAACCCGAAAGAGTTAGTGAGTACATGCTTACAGGATTGACTAACGTTTTCGCTGCCGATCAGTAGGTTCATGTCATCGTCTAGCGTTTCAAGGTTTAGGGTTCCGGGCATCAATCCAGTATTGAGAGCATCCATCGCGACAATCGCCTCGGTGATGCCTGCCGCACCAAGGGTATGGCCCATCCAGCCTTTAGTAGACGAGCACCGGGTTTGCCTGCCAAACATCGAACTGATCAGCTTGCCCTCAATGTCGTCATTGGCTCTACTCGCCGTACCGTGCAGGTTAATGTAGTCAATTTGAGCCGGCGACAAACCGGCCATAGACAACGCTGACTCGATACATTGCTTGGCTCCAGCGCCCTCTGGGTGAGGGTGAGACATATGATACGCATCCGAGCTTTCGCCATAACCGGTAAGGTGAATACCATTGATAGCTTCGGCATCAGCAGCGCGCGTTAAAATAGCAAACCCCGAGGCTTCGCCTAGGTTGATACCATCTCGATGTTTGTCAAATGGCCTGCATGGGTTGGCGGAAACCAACTGCAGCGAATCAAACCCGTGCACTACGCTTAAACAAAGTGTATCCACACCACCCACCAAAACGGCATCCACTATGCCAGCTTCCAACCATCGCGCACCGGTGGCAAACACCTTAGCCGAAGAAGAACAGGCAGTGTTGATGGTAATACTGGGGCCTTTAATACCGGTAATGTAACTGGCAAACATAGCCGGCGCATTAGGGTTGTGTACTAACGGCTGCTTGAATGTTGGACTAAGTTCTTGATCGTGAAGGTGGTTATAGGCCAGCTCTGTGCGATCAATGCTGGAGGTGCTGGAACCAATAACTAGGCCAATACGACTTGAGCTATAACGGCGAGTTAGCGCACTTAGGTGAGATTGCAAAGACGCGCTTTCGAGCCCAAGCAAAGCAAGCGCGTTATTTCGGCTCTGCCAGCGGCCAAGGTCAGTCACATCATCAATTGCGGCGACTCTGCCCAGCCAGGTGTCTACCGTGGAGCCCGGGAGTTTTTCGTTGCTCAAACCGCTGCGCTGGGATCGCAATGCCTCACGAAGCTCGCGCAAATTAGACCCTGCAGCGCTGCATGAACTGTAGTCAATAATACTTATATTTATCATATTTTAAGGTTTAAACATCGAATAGCGGAGGCCCAGATCTTCCGTTTTGATAGCCCCTAGTGAATTGGGCGCAATTATCCCAAATTTCCGCTCATCTGTCGCCAAAGAACGTCAATTGATTTCAGTTACCCACCCTAGTGAAGACCAATAACTTAGCGTTGCCTTTTTAAACAGCGAAATTGAGGGCTAGTGGATACATTGGTTAATCGCAGAGGAGAAGGGATTGTTATAACAAGACGGAATTGCCACTAACGCTTAATTTTCCGATCGCTGGCATACCGAGAGCGCACTCCAAATTCCGAAATTCTACCTTCGCAGTGGGGCCAACCTTCGCAATTTTTGAATGGCCATTAGCACCTATCCATATACCGCACCAATAGCCGTTACGGCATGCCTAGGCGCATCCGCCCCTCCCTAAATTGTGAATATTTCACTGAACTCAATGTTACGCCTGACCTAGAGTGAATAAGTCTCGCCCTTCAACCGCAAGGGTTGAGGCTTGGGTTAGGTAAACTCACAATGAGGAGAGCGACAATGACGGTACCAAATCTTAGTATTGCACAAAGTATTGGAATCACGTGTCTTGGCCTTTGTATGCTCATTGGGCTACCCACTTTGGCAAGCCCGCTGACTATCGATTTTGTTAGGCCGGAAATTCAAAAAAATACCGCCGTGGAATTAGCAATGCCGAAGCTCGTAGACGCTGAGCTTATAGCGCCTTTTAACTATCGTATTTATCGTTATGATTTGCAGGCGCAAATCGTACAGCGAGATGACTTTGTCGGTGACATACCACTGCTCGATCCTGCAGAACCCGGTGTAGGAGTCTATACCCAGATCGAATTTATCGGCTGGGATGCGAGCGGCGATTTATGGATTGAACGTGCCGTCGGCGAGTCGAGCGACGCGGGCTATGTGCTAGATGGCGGCCGCGAGTTTGCGAAGTATTTACTCGATGCCGATGGCCGTCCCTTCGGGTTGGTCAGCCTGGTCGACGGTCTGTCGTTCACGATAAAATTAGACCTTAGCGGAGATCGCTCAGTCGACCTGATGGCTCAGTATGATGCCGTCAATGCGCAGATCGTTCATCTGGTAAAAGATCGCGCGGATGTACTCGCCGAATATGAAAGTTGGATGGCGGGCGCGAACGCTTATTGCGGCGCGCCCAATGTTGAGCCTTCCGCAACACCGACAGACACCCCAGCGTTCGGCGCATTGGCGCCGCCACAGTCGCGCATCGATTTTTGCGATGCGTTTCTAACGCAAGCGAGCGGAACCTACGGCAGCGACCCGTTCCACCCAGAAGCGAGCCAGATAGAGTCACCACCAAGCTTGATTGATCAGGCCTGCCAAGCCGTGTTGCAACAGGCTGACGTCCTTCCCACTGGCCCTGTGTTTCAACCTCCCGAGTCAACTAGAAGTGGCGAGGGAGATGGATCTCAAACCGCTTCGACGGTAGGCGGTGCGCTTGAAAAAGCCGGCCAAGCACTAATGGATGCTTCGAGTGCGGGTCGAGCCTCCTCGGGCGGTTGCCCCCAATGCGGCGCCGCCAGCAGTGTTGGTTACGTTCTGGGCGGGCTTATACGCGGCTTGGGGCGCTTGCTGGATGATCCGTTGCCAGGCGAGGAAGGTGCCGTCGATTGGGCGGACTATTGTCAGCGCCGCGCATCGCTCGACCATAGTTTTAGCTTGTTTGAACTCGACAAAAAAATGCATGAGCGGGAGTGCCCCGACCCACGTGAAGCACAAGCCGCTGCAGGCCGTATCCAGCCCAACTTGCCAGACCCGTTGGCCGCGCGCAATTGTCGCGACCCAGAGCGGGTCAACGATTTAAACGGCTACTTCGAAAACTTGCACTCGCAATGCGAAGTTGATAACACCAATGCTGACTGCTCTGATCCAACCGTGCCGCGCGATAATTCTGCGATTGATGCGACCTGGGTTGATACCGTCCCAGCAAACAAGGTGAGAGACTTTGAACTCAAAGACTTGCCAAAAGTTATCAATCCAGCGCCGCACCTTCAACACAAGGAGCCTTTATCCAAGGAAACGCTGGATAAGTTCGGGCTCTGATTAAGCAACCCACGCAATGCGGTGTTTCGGCTCAAGAGCTGGAAACAATACCCGCTCATCAACGCGGACACCGCAAGCGTTTGATAAAAAAGGTCATAATAGGTTTGTGGCGGCTCTTCTTCGCTTTATTTCGGTGAAGAGCCTGCCCCCTAGCGAAAAGCAATCAGTCACAGTAACTTGCGTAAACAGTAACTCGCGTAAAAAATCCCGCACATCAGGCCTAAAAGCAGCTGCGCTTGGTGGCTCCGCCGAGGATACGCGCAAAGCACAACCCACTCTTACCAGGCGATATTTGCTGGCGCAGTCGCCAAGGCGACCGCGATTGGCAAACGTGGAGCACCTGTAACGCTCTCGATTTATCCATACAAAAGTGCAAACGGCTCGGTCACTAATATAGCCCTATGCAACTCGCCGTATAACATCGAGTTTTGTTGGCCCAAGGCTACAATTTAGAGCGCAATTTTGAGCGTGTGTCCGTCTAAATTTGGTCTAAATTTGACTCTGCGCCAGCTAAGGCGCTCAGGCGCTCGTTATGTACGAAACACAATAACCCTGTACTATTATTTGTTCTCGGTTTTAAAGATCTCATGGAATTTAGAGGATCAGTAAAAATATGCGCAGAGCATTCCTCAGCAATCTTCTTCTCATCCCCTTTACCGTATCACTTTTGACACTAGGAGCATGCTCTATGGCAGATGGATCACGCACTAAACCGTGCTTATTTTCCCCAATTTCCGGCACTATCACTTTCAAGGGCGAACCTGCTGCCGGAGCGAAGTTAACTCGCACCGCTGGCAAAGCCCACACCCACGGGCGGCTCGTCGACACAGCTATTACCGACAATCAGGGCCAGTTTGAGATGCCCGGTGTATTTGAAAAGGTCTTACTCGCTAAATTTTTACCCATGGAGTTTGTAGCCGCTCAGGAGATTGTCGTCGAGTTTGAAGGCAATTCTTATAAGGTTTGGGCAGGGGTCAAGCGCGAGCGAGAAGTCAACTCAGAATCCAGTGGTCGCCCTTTGGTCGTGGCGTGCGAGCTTACAGATGAACCGAAGCGAGCATCTGTTGGAGGTGGGTTTGTAAACTCTGTATGCACTTGGGACTTTGACCCAGACCCTGAAAGAGACTACTCCAATCCATTCGCTGAAGATGAATAGCCATCACCCAACTTTTAAAAGGAATTAACTATGCCAGCTTTAAATCCCTTTGTCGCCGCCGATTTAGCGAGAGATGTCTACCTTCTAACTGATGCCACCGACCTAAGTGATGGTTCAGCCCAGATAAAAGAGCTCTGGGACCAGAATCTTAAGTTTGAATCTACCGATAAAAATGTCATGGCTGCCAAAACCGGAGGGCCTGCATTCTTAAAATCACGAACAGCCTTTGGTTTATGCGTAATCGGCCAAGGCATCTTTAAGGGACATACATTTTTTGTATTTAGGGGCACGCGCTATTTAGGAGATTGGCTGACCAACTTTAACGTAGGCACAACCCGATCTGCCTTCGGTAACTAAGTACACGACGGTTTTCACCTCGCGTTTAACACAATGAAAAGTAGATTGAATTCCTTTATTGCCGACCTTGCGAAAAACGGTGTTAATCACGTGCATTGCATTGGCCATAGCCTGGGCGGCGGACTTGCTTCAATCTGCGCCGAATACATCGTCGCCAATACTAAATACTCACCTTACTTATACACATTTGGTGCGCCTAGAGTAGGCTTCGCCCAATTTGCAGACGAACTTAGTCGTAAGCTCACGCCTGAGCGCATGTTTCGCGTTTACCACCGCACAGACATCGTTTCATGCATTCCGTTCTGGCCGTTCGTGCATGCGCCGACCTTGCTCAGTGATAAGTATGACTATTTCCAACCAAGCCCTGGAGCATTTCCCGCAGGTGAATGGCACGATATGAAGCTGTATTGCAAGACTGTCGGCAAAGCAGGATGGAAAACATTACGCGGAAAAAAAGGCGAGAACTATACGGACAAGAGCATTGAGAACTGGCTTAAACAAACGCCTCCGGTGAGTTTTACCACGACAAACATTCAGTGGCTGGACAAAGCGATAAGCTGGGTTGTTGGTAAATGTTTAAAAGGGCTAGGAATTGCAGCGACTTTTCTTGTCTCGTCAACCATGACTCTGATGGATCGAATCGCCTATATCCTCAAGAAAGGCATTGACATGTCAAAAGCCCTATCGGGCTGGGTGATGTTGTTGATTCGCAAAATCATGTCAATCCTAGGACTCAAAAAAGTTATTGAAAAAGCTGACGCCACCAAGTCTTTCATTGAAAGAATTTTTCAGCAATTATCGCAGCGTGTAAATACTTACTGCCAAAAAGCTCTCGACCAAGTATTGGTTAGAGGGAAAGCCGTTTAACGACCACCGCCACACGTTGTCGAAAAAGCGAGTTGTTAACCACCGCTTAACAACTCTCGACTCAACTCACTTCCGGTGCCCGATAACCTTTAATAACTCGCTCTTGGATCTTTTACAGGGACAGAAACATATGCGGTGCAATCAGCGAAAATCTACCGCCGATACTTATTAAATTAAATATCGATGTTGATGCTTGGCCGCTACAAACGCAGCATTTTGGGCAATAGTGTCAAGCTAGTTCGCTAAGCGCAGGAAAAAGCACGCAGCCTCAGCCCGAGCAACCTTAATTACAATTCTGTGGCACCATTCGGTTTTGCACAAGCAAAAACCGATGACGCCGCTATCGCGGAAAAAGTGCATTTTTAGAGGTGTCCTAAAGCGAGCGCAATTAGTTTTATCAGGCACGCTGTGGATACCTCCCTGTACGCTTCGCGTCGACCTCCTGTCTCCGAGAGCCTGATAAAACCAATCGCACTCACACACTGTTAAACGCAGACGCTCTCCTCAGGCATCTATTTGTAACTATGCAGCGGCTCACTGGGGCTATTATTACCGTCAGTCTACCGATAGCGAATCGTCCGCAGGGGGGATAGTTGTCTTGGTTCGTGACATCGCCCGCCAAGGAAAAAAATACAGGGCCGATACAAAGGCGTACACCCAAATGTTATCCAATTGAATGGCCGAAAATCCGGCCAATACAAAGATTAGTAGATGCATTTTAATGACATTTTTATAGGGCTTAGTAAACGCATCTCCCCCTCTACCCACCCTGCGCTTGCTACGATTAGCTCGACCTGCCACAAAGTTGCCGGCGATGCGTTGGGCTGGGCCTTGGTTACCGTCATTGCTATCGCCTTTGTCACTACTAACGCCTAAGGCACTATTTTCCATCTCGCCAGCACTGCTGGTGATCTCCCTGACTATGCGTTGACTACTGTTCCACCCCTCAAAAATTTCCCGTCTCTCGACGATCAACATGGGGATCAGAAAAATGCCATATAAAGGCACGACGTACTCTAGCACCGTGGCCCATAAAGCCAATGGATTCATAAAGGCGCTCATAAAAGGTCTGCTATTGTCGCTGTCAGCTATGGCCTGTAAGGGGTAAAAAGACTGTAAGAAAGTGGCGTGGCCCGCGTGAAAGCCACAAAAATGGAGCGAGAAAAACACCAGAAAAAACAACGCTGCACCACCGCCAATGCCATAGGCAATGCCCTTTTTATCTGCCGGGAATTCCGGATGGCGCGATGCCTTCCAACCCACAAACACACCCCCAGCAATGGTGGAGAGAATGGTCGTGTAGCCCAGCACCAAACTGCTCAACCACAAGCTCCAGATCAAGTCGGCCGCGTGCCAGTCAAACACCCACGCCATCAACAACCCAAAGCCAAATGCGAATAGCTCCGGGAGGAACTCCAATACTCTGCCCATGACTTCCCCCATGGTTATTGATCTACTCGTTACCGCAAACTAACGCGCCCTTTTAATAGCTGCGTTTAATGAATATAGCTGCCATTTATCGGGACAGACGAGTTTAAGGTGCGTATCCGGCTAAGTCTATGCCTTTGAGGGCTAAGGGCAAAAAGCAAGCGGCTACCACCGAAGCCTTGCCGCTTGCACTCAGATTGCTGAGCAGGGCTGTCGCCAAAGGCAAATCAACGACTCTACCCCCATTGATTGCGGAGTCGTGACCAGACAACTGCTCTGCTATGATTACTAGGAGTATCTCGCAGCGCTGTTGGCGCATTGATTATAAATACAAAGGCAGGCACTACCACGCTGCCCGCCGAAAAACTCCCGAAAGGCTAATTATGGAAAGTTTAGAGAACTCTCTACAGGAAATTTTTGGTTACGAGCAATTCAAGAAAGGCCAAAAGCCGGTTATTGAAAAAATCTTAGCAGGCCAGTCGTCTTTGGCGATTTTCCCTACGGGCTCGGGAAAATCGTTATGCTATCAGTTGCCCTCCACCTTATTGCCGCATCTGACGTTAGTTGTGTCACCATTATTGGCGCTAATGAAAGACCAACTCGCGTTTTTGAGAAAACACAATATTGCGGCGGCCAGCCTCGACTCTACTTTAACGTTTGAAGAATACCAAAAAGTTGTTAAAGATCTACGCGATAATAAATTAAAAATACTAATGGTGTCTGTCGAGCGCTTTAAAAATGAGAGGTTTCGTTTACTTATCGAAAATACGCCTATCTCGCTTTTAGTCGTTGACGAGGCTCACTGTATCTCTGAGTGGGGGCATAATTTTCGGCCGGATTATTTAAAGCTGCCTCAATATCAAGCAGATTTTAATATTCCCCAATCATTACTATTGACTGCAACGGCTACCGTGAAAGTCAAAAATGATATTGCGGGTAAATTTAGTATAGACCCATGCAATATTGTGCAAACCGGATTTTACCGAAGCAATTTAAATTTATCTGTACACTCTGTTTCTGAGCAAGAAAAACAGCGACATCTAGTCGAGCTTGTAAAAGCGCAAGGGCCTGTGTGCGGCATTGTCTACGTTACGCTTCAGCAAACGGCGCAGCGCATTGCCGCGCACCTGATGGCCCAAGGCATTAATGCCAAACCCTACCATGCAGGGATGAAAGACGAAGAAAGAAAACTAACACAAGAGCAATTTATGTGCGGCGATACACCTGTAGTGGTGGCAACGATTGCTTTTGGCATGGGGGTTGACAAGCCCGACATCCGGTTTGTGATTCACTATGATTTACCTAAATCCATTGAAAATTACAGCCAGGAAATTGGCCGTGCAGGCCGCGACGGATTGCCGTCTAATTGTGTGGTATTGGGTAATTTAGAGACTTTAACCACGCTTGAGAATTTTGTATACGGTGATACACCCGAGCTGACGGGAATTACATCAGTTTTAGAAGACATTAAATGTCAGACAAAAAATGGCGTATGGGAGACAAAGTTGCATTCGCTATCGCAAGCTTCCAACATTCGCCCACTCACCTTGAAAACGCTGTTAGTGCAACTAGAAATGCATGGTTTAATCACACCGAGCCACTCATATACCGCCGAGTACGCGATCAAATTGCTAGTCCCCGAACAACGTATTATTCATGAATTTGATCAAGAGCGGCAGGCTTTTGTTGCTGCTTTATTCAAGGCGACACATTTTAAGAAAGTATGGGGAACCGTTGACTTTGATCAGCTTTATCATAATTACGGTGCACCTCGTAAACGAGCAATTGCAGCGCTCGAATA
>DATBNJ010000270.1:0-11271 GCA_036554385.1 Marinagarivorans sp.
TAATGGCTAGGCTTTTATATGGTAGCGGGTTGAGGATATCAGAAGGTTGTCGCTTGCGGGTTCAAGACGTAGATTTTGGTAATAATTGCATCGTGGTCCGTGATGGTAAAGGTCTGAAATGGCGACGTACTCTGCTACCAGAATCCATCAAGCCGGCACTGGAAGAACAAATAGAATCTGCTCTGCTTGTTCACCAACAAGATTTGGCCAGTGGCTTGGGTGCAGTCTATTTACCTCACTCGTTAGATAAAAAGTATCCCAACGCGGCAAAATCACCCGCCTGGCAATACATTTTCCCGGCACAAAAGCGCTCACTAGACCCTCGCCGCAACATCGTGCGGCGCCACCATATTAGTGATCAACAAGTACAACGGCAGGTCAAGGTAGCCATTGAACAAGCTCGCATTCACAAAAAAGCAGGCTGCCATACCTTTCGTCATAGCTTTGCAACCCAGCTCTTACGCGCAGGCACCGACATCCGAAGTATTCAAGAAATTATGGGTCACTTAAAATTGCTCCGTGCATTTTAAGTATGACCTACGTCCTGTAGGCCTCATAACGATTTATCAACCACTCAAATCTATACCCATGTCGTTGGCATACAAGAGCGCGGTGTTACCAGCCCTATTGATATTTAAACATCTACTAGTCGCTGCGCAGACTGAAACAGTCACTTTACGATTCCATTGCATATCTAAATCTTCAATCAAATCACCTATTAACTATTTTTGCCTCAACAGCTGCCGAACGATCGCGATTGACTTAGGACACCCCAAACACCCCGAGCGCCATCTCGGCGGAAGCTATGAGGCCTGGATGGCCGATTGCAGGCTACAGGAAGTATTCACGCCGGTCCGCAGAGGTGGTGGTCGGGGTGTGGGATAATCGCTAAAGCCGCAAACTCAGAATTTAGAGAGCGTGTCCTTCCACGTTTACTGCTTGCATTGTTCTAATAAACTACATACGTGTAGCGATGCACGTCCACCGCTCTTCGATATTGTGCTCCTGCAATATTCTACTAAGGGGCTTCCTGCCCCGATGCGCATCCATGCGCTCGCGGCATTAGTGCATCCTTCGGCAATTGCTCCTAGCATTGCCCTTATAAGCTACATCCGTGTAGCGATGCACGTCCACCGCTCTCGCAGTTCAAGACACAAACAAAAAAGCCCCACTCTTTCGAGTGGGGCTTTTTTGTTTGTTTGGTGGAGCCTAGCGGGATCGAACCGCTGACCTCAACACTGCCAGTGTTGCGCTCTCCCAGCTGAGCTAAGGCCCCGTAATTTGGGTGTGCTGTAATTTAGGTTATAAATCAGCAACTTGGGATAGCTTGTTGCGGCTGTGCCGTAACGAGTGCGCGCATATTAATGCGCTGATTAGGGGTTGTCAACGGCAGGATACCGAAAAGTGCAATTTCTTGTTGGGTGAATTCGCGCCTTGGGCTCTTTCACGACCAAGCCCTTACCTGCTGGTGCTATCGCCACCACTGCGCACCAAGCCGCACTCGACTCGAGGTTTACCCTTGGCGGCGAGCCGCTTACACTGTGGCGCGGTTTTCGTTATTGACTGCCCCAACAAAGTATAGACAGCCACCAAGAGACAGCACCATGCCACCTTCGCCCAAGAACATTATGACCGTAAGCCAGCTTAACCGGCAGGCAAAGTACGCGTTGGAGCAAAACCTGCCGAGCGTATGGGTGCAAGGGGAGCTGACCAACCTTGCGCAGCCCAGCTCGGGCCATTGGTACTTCACCCTAAAAGACAACCGCGCGCAAGTGCGCTGTGCGATGTTTCGCGGCAAGAATATTATGGTGCGCGAGCCGATCCGCTCGGGGGATCAAATTGTGTGCAGTGCCAACGTCAGCCTTTATGAGGGCCGTGGCGACTACCAGCTGATTGTAAATTCACTGCAAAAAGCGGGGCTCGGCGACTTGCACCAGCAATACGAAGCGCTTAAAAATGCGCTCGCTGCTGAGGGCCTGTTTAATACCGAAACAAAACGCCCCTTGCCGCCCTACCCCAAAACCATCGGCGTGATTAGTAGCCCAACAGGGGCGGCGGTGCACGATGTGTTAACGGTTTTAAAGCGGCGCTACCCACAGGCGGAAGTCATTATTTACCCAGCCGCCGTGCAAGGTGCCGAAGCACCCGCAAGCTTATTAAAGGCGCTGTCGCTCGCCAATCGACAAGCGCGCTGCGATATCTTGATTATTGGCCGAGGTGGTGGCTCGCTCGAAGACTTATGGGCATTTAACAGCGAACCGCTTGTGCGCGCCGTGTACGCCAGCGAAACCCCAATTATTAGCGCGGTAGGCCACGAGGTCGACTTTACCCTCACCGACTTTGCCGCCGACTTACGCGCCCCCACCCCCTCTGCCGCCGCAGAAGCCGCCACTCCCAATGTGGTGGATATTCGCCGCGCCGTCGAGCAACAAAAACGCCGGTTAGTGCAATTGATTAGTGCGCAGCTACAGAATGCAAAGCGCAGCGTTGCGCTGTTAAAAGCACAACTGCAATCGCCCAAAGAGCAACTCCGCCATCGCCAGCAACAACTGGATCACCTCGAGCTGCAGCTAAAACAAGCAATGAAGCAACGCCTGCGCGAAGCTCGGCAACAGTTAAAACAGCAACACCACCAACTGCAGCTCAATAGCCCCGTTTGGCAAGTTAAAGAGGCTAAAAGCCATCACCATCGGCTCGTCGCACAATTGCGCAAAGCCATGCAGCGGCTGCTCGAGCTTAAAAAACAACAACTCAGTCAGCAAGCGGCATTACTTAACAGCGTAAGCCCCCTGCAAACATTGCAGCGCGGTTACGCCATTGTGCGCACCGAACAAGGCCGCGTTATTGCCAAAACCCCGCAAGCACAACGCGGCCAAGCCGTTAGCATTACCCTGGCGGATGGCACTTTGGATGCGACGGTTACCGCCATTAACACCCGCTAAGGTCAAACTCGCCAGACTCGATTAGCGCCGTGCTTGATGCAGGGGCTTAGACCAAAGCGCGACGCCCCATAGACGAATAGCAGTCGCCGCATTACACTGCGGCTTTCTTGTCGGGGTGCCTCCCTTTACGTGCGGACGGCTGAGATCAATTGTGAAACCCGCCGAACCTGATCGGGCTCAAACCTGCGTAGGGAACAAGTCATATGCCAACACCCACGTCATTCGCCATTGCTGGCGCCGGCCTTGCAGGCAGCTTGCTCGCATGGCGACTTTTAGAACATGCAAATGACCACAGTCGCGCCAGCGCAAACCCCCAACCTATTCGCCTTACCCTATTCGAAAAAGGCCGCCTAGACCAACCGCGCAGCGCGGCACATACCGCCGCGGCGATGATCTCACCGCTGAGCGAAGTGGTGGTCTCCGAGCGCGCCATTTACGATATGGGCATGCATTCGTTACAGCTGTGGCCACAATGGCTGGCGCAACTCAATGCGCACAGCGAGCTAGCCGTTAGCTACAATAATCGCGGCAGCTTGGTAGTCGCACACCCAAGCGATGACAGCGAACTCGAGCAATTTAGCCAAGATTTGCGCTATCACCTAGGCGAGCAAAATACGGCCCAGTGGCTTACGCGTACACAACTCAGCGAGCGCGAGCCCGATTTAAGCCGGCAGTTTAACCGAGGGCTACTACTACCCGACGAGGCCTTTTTGGATAACCGGCAGCTGTTGCGCAACCTGCATCGCCGTATCGAGGCACTGGGTGGCTCCATCGCGCAAAATAGCGATGTGACCTTTGAGCCCGAGGCCATGCTTAACGGCAAACCGCTGCAAGGGTTTGACTGCGTTATCGATGCGCGAGGGACGGGCGCCAAACAATCGCAGTCGGTGCGCGGTGTGCGCGGCGAAGTATTATGGGTGCAAACGCCAGAGGTTAACTTGCAGCACGCGGTGCGCTTGATGCACCCGCGCTATAAGCTTTATATTGTACCCAAACCCAATAACTGTTTTATTGTGGGCGCCACCGAAATCGAAAGCCAAGATAGCTCGCCGGTCAGCGTGCAATCGATGATGGAATTGTGTAGTGCGCTCTACACCCTTAACCCAGCATTTGCCGAAGCGCGCATTGTTGAACTCGACGCAAACCTGCGCCCCAGCTACCTGGATAACATGCCGGCAATCACGTGGAACGCGCTTGGCGATACCGTTAGTATTAACGGACTGTATCGGCACGGTTATTTGCTAGCGCCGCACCTTATTGATGCCTTAATAAAACAGCTTGTTTAAACACAACAGCCATAACCTGCAACACCATTTAGCGCGTAAACCGTGCTAGCACGGTTTAAGTCACACGCACAAAGCCTAACCTTACTAATCACCAACACGATTAAGCAATCCAGACTTATGACAACAATCAATATCAGCATCAACGGCGACCGCCAAGATTGCGCCCAAACCAATTTGGCAAAACTGATCGCAACACTCGATACCGGCGAGCAATACGCCGTTGCCCGCAATGGCGAGTTTGTGCCCAAGCGTTTACACGCCGAAACCGAGCTTCAAGATGGCGATACGCTCGATATTGTGACCCCAGTAGGAGGTGGTTAAATGCTCGGCCCCTTTACCCTTTACGGCAAAACCTTCGACAGTCGCTTTTTACTCGGCACCGCGCTTTATAGCTCGCCCCAAGTCATGATCGACTCGGTCAAGGCTTCCGCCTGCAATATCGTCACGCTCGGCTTGCGCCGACAAAACCCGCAAGAAAAGGACGGCAAAGCCATATGGGATGCGATCGCGCAAACAGGCTGTACCTTGCTACCGAATACGGCGGGCTGCAAAAGCGCAAAAGAGGCCATCAATCTTGCAGAAATGTCACGGGAAATATTCGATACCGGCTGGGTAAAACTCGAGGTTATTGGCGACGACTACAACCTTCAGCCCTGCCCTTTTGGTTTGGTCGAGGCGGCAGAGGAGCTGATCAAACGCGGCTTTCAGGTATTGCCCTACTGCACCGACGACCTAGTGTTATGCCAACGGCTTTTGGACATGGGTTGCGAGGTTTTAATGCCTTGGGGCGCGCCCATTGGCACCGGGCAAGGGCTGCTTAACCGCTACAACTTGCGCACACTGCGAGAGCGCCTGCCGAACATTCCACTTATTGTCGACGCCGGCCTCGGCGCGCCGTCCCAAGCGTGCGAAGCGATGGAAATGGGCTTTGATGGGGTATTGCTGAATACCGCCGTCGCCAAAGCCCAGCAGCCGCCGTTAATGGCCAAAGCCTTTGCCCAAGCGATTGAATCGGGCCGAGCGGCCTACGAAAGCGGTTTAATGGTCAAACGTCAAACCGCAAGCCCCAGCACGCCAACCATTGGCCAGCCCTTTTGGCATCAGTAACCTACGGTAATTCAACCGGTAAAATTTGGGTTCTAGGCCTGATCGCGCGCCAATATTAACGGGCCTAAAACTGGGTTAACGGGCCGAAAACTGGGCTTTTTCGGCCCCCTGCGCGGACACCTCAAGTAAGTCAGAGGTCGCACAGGTGCCAAGCTTTACGGCATTGCCACAGTATTGCGAGGCCAGCTTGCCTTGGTTGTCAAAATACATCTCGGACAACAGCACAGGCTCGTTATTGTCGTTAATAAAGGCGGGGGTGACACGCTCGGTGATTTTGGTGCGCCACACCACGCGCGAGTGCACACACGGCTTTTGGCCAGCGGCTAAGTCGATATCGGTGTTAACTAAGCGCACCTCTAAGTCACTCGCCATAATACACACCACCGCAACCGGGGCTTGCACGGTGTTTGGGGCATTTTGCGAATGCATCGCATGGGAGCGCGCCATGGCAATGGCGTGCTGTAATACCGATTCGGTCTCGCTGACCTTGGCGTTATTCACCCAGGCGCGAGTAAAAGGCGCCGTCATAATAAATACCAATGCAAGCAACGTGACCGTCACGGCCACCTCGACCAGCGTGAAACCTCGCCGGTGGCGCCTACCTACGTTTATTGTTTTTCCCATGACTCACCCCGTTTTATAGAGCCGGCGCGGTAATCGTACCGCAGCGCCAAAGAGTTCGCCCTGCGGTTTGATAAAATCTGCCCGCTCGCACACGACTAGCCCTGTGCGCGGCCTATCTTGACGTTATAATTGTGTGATTATGGCGCTTATTTCATTACTTAGCACTTAAGAACGATCAAAAATACAACAAAATGCACACTTATGTGGTAAATCGCCTAAAAAATATGAACGATTTGGCATTTCGTCATACTCTTTCGTGATGGCTCTAGCCAGCTGATTTGGCCAGAGCCCACTAAAAACGTCAGTTTTGGGGTGGGCACTTCAGCGAAGTATGGGCAAAAATCGCGCCGAACAGCCGGTTTACAATGCCCTCGCTTGGGGAGACCCTATCGCGAAATGCCCACAGAATCAGGCAGGGTCGCGTAATTATTCCGACGAATAATTTCCATACAGGCGTTGGCCTCTTCTCGGGGAAGCCCCAGTGCGCACAGCACGTGACCGCTCAGCTGCAAGCTCGCCTCAAGGGTTTCCGGTACAACCGTTGTAGCGCCAGCTGCCGCTAATTCATGGGCATGGGAGTGGTCGCGCGAGCGCACAAGAATGGGAAGCTCCGGCCAGGCATCGCGTATTAATGCAACCACAGCTTGGGTATTGGCGGCATCGTCCGTCGTTAACAATAACGCCGAGGCGGATGCCGCGCCGGCGCGCTCGAGCACTTCACGCTTGCCACCATCACCGTAAAACACCGGCTCGCCCTTTTCGCGCAGGCGTTTTACTAACTGGGTGTCGGCGTCAAAACCGATATAGGGCACACCTTGCTGGGCCAGCACGGAAGCCACCGACTGCCCCACTCGACCAAAACCAATAATGATCACGTGGTCGTGCAGGCCTTCGGCGTCGTCTTCGGTGAGGGTGACCGACGGAGGCTCTTTGGTTAGCGCCGCTTCAAGTTTTTGCCCCAGCCACGCAAGTAACGGCGTCGCGGCCATGGTTATGCCCGCAACCACCACCATAAACTGCCCAACATCGGCGGGTAAAATGGCGTACATCAAGGTGGCTTGGCCGATAACCACAAAGGCGAACTCGCCAGCCTCCGAAAGCATCAAGCCGGTGCGCAAGCTAGCGCCCCAGGTCGGCAGATAAAAGCGCGCCAGCACAGTGGTAATGGCCGTCTTTAATACAATCAAACCCAGTACCGATAACAACACCCAAATACCGCGTTCGAAAGCCAGCACAAAATCGATATTCATGCCGACGCTCATAAAAAATAAGCCGAGCAACAGCCCTTTAAAGGGCTCGATTTCGCTTTCGATTTGATGCCGAAACTCCGTTTCGGCAAGTAACAGCCCCGCCAAAAACGCACCGAGCGCCATCGATAAACCCGCCATGCCGGTGGCGACCGATGTCGCCAGCACAGACAATAAAATCATTGCGGTAAATACATCGACACTGCGCGATGCTGAGGCCATGCGAAACAAATAGCGCAGGGCATAGCGCCCTAAAATCACAATCACGAGCACCACGACAATGGCTTTCGCTAACGCCCCCCCAACGCTGGCCCAAACACTGCCGCCAGATTGATCACCCAGTATGCCCACCAAAATAAGGATGGGCACCACCGCTAAATCTTGTAGCAACAACACCGCAAACGAAGCGCGCCCGTGCACGGTGGCACTTTCGCCCCGTTCGGCCAGCAGCTGCATCACCATCGCGGTGCTCGATAACGCAAGGCACAAGCCAATAATAATGGCCGTCTCTAAGGGGTTGCCCCACCACCAGGCAATGGTAGCGATAACAATGCTACAAATCCCCACCTGCAAGGTGCCCAAGCCAAATATCATGCGGCTAAACGCACGCAAACGCTCAAAGGACAGTTCAAGCCCAATGGTAAACAGCAAAAAGATAACGCCGAGCTCGGCGACGTGCTGCACGCCGGCAACATCGCTTACCCAGCCCAATGCGTATGGTCCAATGGCGGCACCCACCGCAAGGTAACCCAAAATAGGGCTGACTTTTATGCGCTTAAGTACGGGCACCAACACAACAACCGTGACCAAAAAGGCCACCACTTCAAACACATAGGGTACGGCAACAATCGGGTGGGCTTCGGCACTCATTAACGGTTGATTCCTTATTGTGGATAGAGGGTTGGAAAGCTTTTCGATTGCCGGCAGTGCGTTTTGGCGCACGTCAGGCCAACAGACCAAGTGCAATGCACAAGGTGCAAGCGCCGCTAAGCACTAACGCGCACTTAACCATTGCGCCGGCTTTGCGCGTTTTGCCAGCTTTGCGCGTTTTGATTGTAGGCCAGCTAGGCGCGTGTTTACAGCGCAAAACCCTGCTGTAAGCGCTTTTTACATCAAATTTGTTACGCCCGCCGGTAAATTTCCGCTGCTGTTGAGTTTCCGCTACAATAGCGCCCTTTTTTTCAGCTGGTGAGAGTTATGAACCTAACATCCTTGACTGCAGTGTCTCCTATCGATGGCCGCTATGGCAGCAAAACCGACAGCCTGCGCGGTATTTTCAGCGAATTTGGCTTGATTCGCGCACGGGTGGAGGTGGAGGTTCGCTGGCTGCAACAGCTAGCCGCTCACCCCAGCATTGCCGAAGTGCCCGCCTTTAGCACCGAAGCCAACGCACGGCTAGACGACATGATCGCCAACTTTAGCGAAGCCGATGCACAAGCCATTAAAGACGAAGAGCGCATCACCAACCACGACGTAAAAGCCGTGGAATACTTTATCAAAAAGCGCATCGCCGACAACGCTGAGCTCAACGCCGTCACCGAATTTGTTCACTTTGCCTGCACCAGCGAAGATATTAACAATCTGTCTCACGGCCTGATGCTTAAAAGCGGCCGAGACACCGTACTGGTGCCTATGATGCAGCGCATCGTCGACGCCATTGCCGATTGCGCCGCGCAGTACGCCAGCACGCCAATGCTAAGTCGCACCCACGGGCAAACCGCATCGCCAAGCACCATGGGTAAAGAATTTGCCAACGTTGCCATGCGCTTGCAGCGCCAAATCCAACAAGTGACGCAAGTGGCCATATTGGGCAAAATTAACGGCGCCGTGGGCAACTATAACGCGCACTTTAGCGCCTATGCCGATGTCGATTGGCAAAGCAATGCCGAGCAATTTGTTAGCTCGCTGGGGTTGACCTTTAACCCCTACACCACACAAATCGAACCGCACGACTATATCGCCGAACTGTTCGATGCGATTGCCCGCTTTAACACTATTCTTATCGATTTTAACCGCGATGTTTGGGGCTATATTTCGATGGGTTTCTTCAAGCAAAAAACCATTGCTGGCGAAGTTGGCTCGTCAACCATGCCGCACAAGGTCAACCCCATCGACTTTGAAAACTCCGAGGGCAACTTGGGTTTAGCTAACGCGGTATATGGCCACCTTGCCGCCAAGCTGCCCATTTCTCGCTGGCAGCGCGACCTGACCGACTCAACGGTACTGCGCAATATGGGCGTGGGCTTTGGTTACAGCACCATTGCTTATGAAGCGGCGCTCAAAGGCATTGGCAAGCTACAAATTAACGAGCAACGCCTCGCCGACGATTTAAATAGTGCATGGGAAGTATTGGCAGAGCCCATTCAAACCGTTATGCGCCGCTACGGCATTGAAAAGCCCTACGAAAAGCTCAAAGCCTTAACGCGCGGCAATGTTATTGACCAAGAAACCATCAAAGCCTTTGTCGACGGCTTAGATATGCCCGAAAGCGCCAAAGCGGAGCTACAAGCACTGACCCCTGCCAACTATATTGGCAATGCCATAGCGCAAGCACAAGATCTGCCCGCGCAACTGGCAAAGCTGAAGTCCTAGCATGGCCACAACACCGCTGAGCCACTTGGGCGCTCTGCCCGTTAGCGAATTTATGCGCGATTACTGGCAGCAAAAAGCGGTGTTTATCCCACGGGCACTCAAAGGGTGGCGTGCCACCCTCGACGGCAATGACTTAGCGGGGCTCGCGCTGGAAGATAGCGTTGAGTCGCGCTTAATTATTGAAAAGCCCACGGGCAACCCCCTGCTCAGCCAGTGGCAAATGGAACACGGCCCGCTGGCCGAGTCCCGGTTCGATACGCTGCCTAGCAGCCACTTTACCCTACTGATTCAAGCGCTCGATCAAATCTGCCCAAGCGTTCATGCCCTGCTCAACCAGTTTCGGTTTATCCCTAATTGGCGTATCGACGATGTTATGGCCAGCGTAGCGCCAACCGGCGGTAGTGTCGGGCCGCACTTTGATTACTACGATGTGTTTTTACTGCAAGCAACCGGCACCCGGCGCTGGCAACTCGGGCAAACCTGCACCGCCGAGTCGCCGCTGCTAGCCGACTGTCCGCTGAAAATTCTCACCGAATTCGACAGCCACGCGCAATACACCGCCGAGCCGGGCGATTTATTGTACATACCGGCCAATGTGGCGCACTGGGGCATTGCCAGCAGCGATGATTGCACCACCTACTCCATTGGCTTTCGAGCGCCGAGTTACAGCGATATTCTCTTAGACCTTAGCCAAGAGATCGCAAGTACACTAAGCCCCGATATCCGCTACCAAGACCCAAGCTCGGCGCTGTACAGTGGCGGTCACGACAGTGGCGATATTAGCCGTGCGGTGGCCGAGGACATCGCCGAGCGCTGCCGCGCCTATTTTACGCCAGAGTGCGTAGCCCATTGGCTTGGCAAGCGCTTAACGGAAAGTAAGCGCTGTGCACCGGAGGTAACGACCGACGAGTTCACATATCAAGGCTTGATATTGGCGGCGGATGCCAGAGCTGCATATACTCAAATTGACAATTTAAGCGGTGACAACCTAGGCTGCAGCCCGCAAAACCCGCAGCGCGGCCGCGCTAAAGCTGCAGAATGTGCTACGGTTTTCATTAATGGCGAACAGTGGCAAACCAGTTTGTCGCTCGCTCGCGCATTATGTAACTATACTGAGATTCAGCCAGACCTGTTTTGTGCTGACGACCAAGCTATCATCAACCAGTGGATCGACCATGGATACCTTCACTTGCCGGACTCCGCCAACGCTAGTGCCCATCGTTAAGGTGCGGCAGGTGCGCTGGCCTGCGCAGGCCTCGGAGCTAGAAAGTATCCGCGAGCAAGTTTTTATCAAAGAACAAAACGTCCCCCCTCACCTCGAGTGGGACGGCCAAGAACAAGATTCACAGCACTTTATCGCCTATTACAACGATGTGCCCGTCGGCACTGCGCGCTTGGTTAAACACCACAAACTCACGCGCATGGCGGTACTTAAAAACTACCGCAATCAGGGCATTGGCTCATCGCTGCTGA
>DATBNJ010000323.1:0-8299 GCA_036554385.1 Marinagarivorans sp.
GCTTGAGCATATAGCCAAACAATCAAAAAATAGTGCACAAGCAATACGCATGGCACACGATTGGTTTGACGGCTTTAAAACGCTAAAATTTATTCACGCATTAACCGAACAACAATACCCGAAAATCGAACCGCGTTACGACTAAATCGCACGAAGACTGGGTAAATATAGCGCTTGGATTAAAATGGGGGGGAGTGACAAAAAAATACATTATCCAATGCACTGAGCAAATCGGCTTTGACTGCCGCGAGCTCTTGGCCCGCATTAATAACTAAATAGCGATCTGGATTTTGGGCAACGCGGGTTAAATACCCCTTTCTTACACGCTCAAAGAACTCCACATCTTCGTTTTCGAAGCGATCGAGCTCACCTCTGGCCGCTGCGCGGGCGAGACCCACTTTAACGTCGACATCTAGATAAACGGTAAGGTCTGGTCTCAGCGTTTGTTGCACCGTGGACTCCAATTGTGCGATCAGGTCCAGATCCAAACCCCGCCCACAACCTTGGTAAGCATAGGTTGCATCGGTAAAGCGGTCGCATAACACCCATGTGCCCGCGGCCAAATGAGGCTTAATAAACGTATTTAAATGCTGCGCACGAGCGGCAAACACCATCAACAACTCCGCGGTGGCATCAACGGCTTCCTCGCGATTAGCCAGCAGTAAGTCGCGCAGTGATTCAGCCAGTGGGGTGCCGCCGGGTTCGCGGGTGGCAACATAGGCAATACCGTTCGCCTCCAACCACTGCTTAATCACGACAATATTGGTCGACTTACCAACGCCCTCAGTACCCTCAACCGTAATAAATCGCCCGCTCACGGCGCGTCCTCGGTGGTGCTTGCGGCGCTTGACGACGTAGCGGACGGCTTGAACGTCGATGAGTAGTCAACACGGCGGTTTAATTGGTATTTCCTTACGGCTTTGTTGTGCTCATCTAAAGTCACCGAAAAGTGGTGACTGCCATCACCTTTGGCCACAAAGTATAGGGCGTCACCCGCTGCAGGATTAACCGCTGCTGCAATCGCCTCACGACCAGGGCTAGCGATGGGCGTTGGCGGAAGGCCTTTAATAACATAAGTGTTGTAGGGCGTATTTTCCCGCAGATGGACGCGTCTTATGCGCCCCTCATACCTGTCGCCCATGCCATAAATTACGGTAGGGTCGGTCTGCAAGCGCATGTTTCTTTCTAAGCGCCGAACAAACACGCCAGCAATATCGGGGCGCTCATGAGGAACACCCGTTTCTCGCTCAATGATTGAAGCCATAATTAGCGCTTCGTAAGCCGTACTATAGGGTAACGATGGCTGCCGCCTAGCCCACTGACCAGCTAAAACAATTTGCATTTTTTCGTAGGCACGCTGCAGTATATCGAGGTCGCTATCGCCCTTTTCAAAGCGATAGGTATCGGGGAAAAACCAACCTTCTGGGTTAACGTGGTCGATACCCAGCGCATTGGCAATTTGCGCTGCCGTCATATCAACCGCTACCGCTTTGAGCTTTTCTTCGGCGCGAAATAGGGCAAGCCACTCTTTAAGCGTTAAGCCTTCCGCCAAGGTCACGTTGTAACTGATTACCTCGCCGCCTTGCAATCGCGTAAGAAGGCTAACGGGCGATTCGTAGGGAGACAGCGCGTACTCCCCCGCCTTTAGGGTCGTAGGTTGCACAAAGCGCGCATACATTCGCCACACAAATGGCCAGCGCAGCAAGTTGCGCTGGGCCAACGCCTCGCCAACCTGCCCTACGGTCTGGCCCTTTTCAACAACAAATACCCGCTGACTTTGTGGCACCTGCTGCTCAGTCTGTAGCCATTGCCACAGGTAAAACCCCGCTAGCGCGACCATAATAAAAAGCCACACAACGATGGCGAACACTAAACGGGAAAGCGTTGAATTAACCATGAATAGAGTGCAAATACTGTTGATGTGAATGTTGAAGCTGCTGACAAACGGGGCCCACAGACCATGTTTGCTCTAGGTCAGCCGATTTAATCGCGACGACAGGCCAGAACCCGCGCACACTATTGCCAATAAATACTTCATCCGCCGACAGCAACGCATCCCAAGTTACAACATCTTCGCGCCACTGAATATTTAAACGCGGCGCTAATTGCTGACGAGTAAACTGACGCAATACGCCATCCACGCCACACGCCGTTAAAGCCGGCGTAATTAGCTGGCCCGCGCTAACCATAAAAATATTGTGCGACAAAGCTTCAACGACGTGATCGTCGCTATCCAACAAAAGTGGCATAGCGTTATCGCAGGCTTGCTGAGCGGCAAGCACATATTCCAAGCGATTTAAGTGCTTCAAACCCGCCAGTAACGGCTGCTTGGCTAAGCGGACATCACTTAGCGACAAACAAACCCCATCATTAGCGCGCTGAGATGCCTCATCGGACGATGCTTGAGAAACCGAGAACGGCGACCACTGCCAAATGAGTTGTGGTTGCGGCGCGCTAGCGGGCACATACCCTCGCCCGCCTACCCCGCGGGTGACAATCAGCTTGACAATACCGGCCAACGGCGAGGTATTTTCGGATAGCGAAGCCATTTGCTGGGCGCCAATACCGGCAAGAAATTGCTGCAGCTGTTGCTCAAAGCAGTCTTGCGTTAGCGGTATGCGTAAGCGCTCACAACCGGACAGTAAGCGCTGCCGGTGCCAATCGAGCAATGCGCATCGAGACTTGCAAAAATACATAGTCTCGAACAAACCATCGCCATAGGCCAACCCTCGATCAGCGACCGGTATAAGGCCGCCGCGTAGATTGTTCACTTGCCAAAGGGCATGAGAGTTTGCGCTGTCAGTAACCATTGCTAACTACTAAAACCATGTCAAACCCTCGGGGCTGCTATGCATCCACTTTGGAAAACACGAGCGTGCCGTTGGTGCCACCAAAACCAAAAGAATTACTCATGGCAACTTGAATTGGCATTGTCTGGGCGGTATTGGCCACAAAGTTGAGATCACAACCTTCATCCGGGGTCTCAAGGTTGATAGTCGGTGGAGCCACTTGATCTACGATCGCCATAACACTAAAGATGGCTTCGATAGCGCCGGCCGCGCCCAGCAGGTGCCCAGTCATAGACTTGGTCGAACTCACCGCCAATTGGTAGGCGTGATCACCAAATATACTTTTGACCGCCGCACACTCTGCTTTGTCGCCAGCCGGAGTTGAAGTGCCGTGGGCATTAATGTAGTGGACCGCATTGGCCTCTAGGCCGGCATCTTTCAACGCATTAAGCATCGATTTGGCCGCGCCCGCACCATCATCTGGTGGCGAGGTCATATGGAAGGCGTCGCTGCTGGTGCCAAAGCCGGACAGCTCGGCGTAAATTTTGGCCCCTCTCGCTTTCGCGTGCTCGTACTCCTCTAACACCAATACACCGGCACCATCACCTAGCACAAAACCGTCGCGCTCTTTATCCCACGGACGGCTTGCTCGCTGCGGATCGTCATTGCGCTTAGATAATGCGCGCGCTGCAGCAAAACCACCAATACCGACGGGCGTGGTCGCCATTTCGGCACCGCCACACACAATAGCATCGGCATAGCCAAACATGATTTCTCGCGCCGCCAAGCCAATCGCATGGGTGCCCGTGGTACAGGCAGTCGTCACGGCAAGGTTGGTACCCTTAAAACCGTATTTGATCGATAAGTTGCCAGCAATCATATTGATAATAGAGCCTGGCACAAAAAACGGTGACACCCGGCGCGGCCCTCGCTCTTTTATCAGCAGCGCTGTATCTTCAATGGAGCCCAGCCCACCGATCCCCGAACCAATCACACAACCGATGCGCTCGGCATCCGCGTTGTCAATTGAAAGGCCGGAGTCTTCGATCGCTTGCACGCCCGCAGCCATACCATATTGAATGAAGGGGTCGTTTTTGCGCGCTTCTTTTTCGCTCATGTAAGGTGACAAATCGAAGTTTTTAACCGAAGCGCTGAATTGTGTGCTGAAAGCGCTGGCATCAAAATGCTCGATAGTGCTGGCACCACTGCGGCCGTTAATCACTGCATCCCAAGATTCAGCAACCGTATGCCCAACTGGGCTAACCATACCCATCCCGGTAATTACAACGCGCTTGCGGTCCACTTTAACCCCCAAATAAGCTTAATCAGTCGAACGCTCTTGCAGCGCTTTGCCGCTGAGCCAGTGGATTCAGCAGCAAAGCGCTGCAAGAGCGCACAATACGTATGCGTAAAATTAGACGCCCTTATACAACAAAAGCCGTGCTATTTGCATAGACGGCTTTCGCTAGAGCTTTAACTACAAGAATTTAGGCTTATGCCAAGTTCTCGTTGATGTAGTTGATAGCCAATTGAACAGTGGTAATTTTTTCAGCTTCTTCGTCTGGAATTTCAGTTTCGAATTCCTCCTCCAAAGCCATAACCAGTTCAACGGTATCCAATGAGTCCGCACCAAGGTCTTCAACGAAAGAAGCTTCAGTTTTCACTTCGTCTTCTTTAACGCCCAATTGCTCGGCAACGATTTTCTTTACGCGTTCTTCGATGCTGCTCATGTTATTTAGTAACTCCTAAAGTCGCTTTAAATGGTACAAATGTTTGACCAATATTTGATAAACAAAAAAATAACTACAAATTTTACTGTAGCGTCGCTGCAGACACGTCTGCCTCAACCCCATAAATCTGTGCATATACACCGCCAAGAATCACACAAACAACCCACATTTGGCGCTGACGGGGCAAACTGAGGCGCGCATTTTAGCGCGATTTTCTCATTGTTGTAATGCACCGTACAAAATTTATTAGCTATAAGTAAAATTTACTTTTATAAACAATAAGTTAACTCTTCATCCTTTAATTAAATTCTGCCAAAAAAGGACCTATTGCATGTACATTCCGCCATTCACCTGGATAGTTTCGCCGGTCACATAAGCTGCAGCGTCGCTACACAAAAAGCCTACCACGCCCGCGATCTCCTCGGGCTGCCCTAAACGATTCAATGCAATTGACGACTCGAGCTTTTTGCGCTGCTCTTCGGGCAATGCTTTGGTCATATCCGTGTCGATAAAGCCCGGCGCCACAGCATTCACTGTAATGTTGCGCGAACCGACTTCTTGCGCCATCGAGCGCGCAAAACCTGCCACCCCCGCTTTAGTCGCCGCATAGTTGGTCTGGCCCGCATTGCCCATACAGCCCACAATCGAAGTAATGCTTACCACGCGCCCCCACTTGGCCTTGAGCATACCGCGCAAGCAGGCTTTGGTTAAGCGGAATATCGAGTTGAGGTTGGTGTCGATCACATCAAACCACTCTTCATCGCTCATGCGCATTAGCAGGTTGTCTTTGGTAATACCTGCATTGTTGACCAGTACAGTCACCGCTCCATATTGCTTGGCGATATCCGCCACTACCGTATTAACGGATGCAGAATCAGCGACATTCAGCTTCATGCCCTGCCCTTCAATACCCGCTGCCGCCAAACGCTCGGTAATGGCCGACGCGCCGTTATCGCTAGTTGCGGTACCAATAACAATAAAGCCATCAGCGCCTAATTTTTGCGCAATTGCAGCGCCAATACCACGACTTGCTCCAGTCACCAACGCAACGCGTTTTGCATCACTCATATTCCACTCCTCAGTCTATTTTTTTGCGTATTCTTCGCCGCAGTGAGCCTTTTGGCGCGATTACTGCGCCGATATAGCCTCTGCGCTGCCCAGCGGCACACAGTTAAGCGACTTGTGTATGCGCTTATTTAAACCCGACAAAACTTTACCAGGGCCGCACTCAACCACTGTTGTCACCCCCTGTTCCACCAGTGTTTGCACCGAAGCAACCCAAGGTACCGCCGAATAGATTTGTTGAATTACACGCTGTTTAATAGCCTCGGGGTCGGATTCCGTCGATACGCCGACATTGTGCAACACTGGAATTACCGGAGCCTTAAAGGCCGTCTGCGCTATATGCTTGGCAAGATTGTCAGCTGCCGGCTGCATCATCGAAGTATGAAAAGGTGCACTGACCGCTAACGGCAAAGCGCGCTTTGCACCAGCGTCTTTGCACAGGGCCATTGCGGCTTCAACGGCGGCGACTTCTCCGGCAATAACCAGCTGTCCCGGCGAATTGTAATTAACAGTTTCAACAACGCCATGCGCTGCAGCTTTTTGGCACTGCTCTTCAACGAGCGCGTCATCCAAGCCAATAATGGCCGCCATGGTACCGACCCCAACAGGGACCGCCTGTTGCATATACTGCCCGCGCAATCGTACCAGTTTAATCGCATCGGTAAATTCGATAACACCCGCGCAAACCAGCGCCGACCACTCACCCAAACTATGGCCCGCCAAAATAACCGGCTGAGCCTTACCCACTTTTTGATAGATTCGCCATATTGCGACACTGGCCGCTAACAGCGCGGGTTGTGCATTTTCCGTCAACCCGAGGGATTGATTGGGGTCCTCTTGTACGAGCTTCCACAAATCAAAACCTAGTGCATCACTCGCTTCGGCAAATGTTTGCTCAACCTCGGGGTGTGCCTGCGCCACATCGGCAATCATGCCAACACTTTGAGAGCCTTGCCCAGGGAAAACAAAGGCCAATGTTGTATCTGTCATGCTTTTAACCTTAACTTAACATCAATCAATGAATTGTAATGAATGGCGTTTCAGGGCAACCCCCACTACGCCGCTTCCGATAACCAACGCGCCAGTAGTTGATCTGGACGGCGCTGAGCCTGATCCGTTGCGACCTTCAAAGCGGCCTGAAAACTCTTGCCGTCGGCACCGCCATGGCTTTTCACCACCACGCCTTTCAGGCCAACTAACAAAGCGCCATTGTACGAGGCTGGATCGAGTCGCTTTAACCAACCGGACGCCATTAAGCGAATCACGCCACCCGACAACTTGCGTAACCATGAAACCGTGAAGTAGCGCTGTAGATCTCTAATTAAATAGCGCGCCAAGCCTTCGCTCGCCTTGAGGGCAACATTGCCGGCAAAACCGTCACACACTATCACGTTGGCTACGCCATCGAAAATTGCATTACCCTCAACAAATCCGGTATAACAAAAACGCGTGTCATTGCGTAAGCGCTTATCGGCCTCTTGTAACACTTCTGTGCCTTTTTGATGCTCTTGACCAACATTTAGTAGACCAACATGCACAGGCGTCACACCCTCAACCTCGGCCAACGCGGCGCCCATTAACGCAAAATCGTGCAATTGTTTTGCATCGACCACAATATTGGCGCCCAAGTCCAAAACAAAACACACAGCCCCCGATACCGGCATGCGCTTGCAGATAGCCGGCCGTTCGATACCGTCTAGCGAACCAATAATATGGCGTGCCATCACCATAAGCGCGCCCGTATTGCCGGCACTTAATACCGCCTGCGAATGCCCCTCGGCCACCGACTGCAAAGCCAACCACATCGACGAACCCTTTTTAGCGCGCAGGGCCGCGGCGGGCTTTTCTTCAGGCGCAACGATTTGCTCCGCGTGAGCAAGTGCCAAGCGAGAGTCAATAGAGCGGGTATCGAGAAGGTTAAGTGCATCCTCTAATGTGGCTTGGTCGCCAAATAGAGTTATGTGGACGTGGGGGAATTGCTTAAGAAACGAAACCGAGGCGCTAACAAACGAGTGGGGACTTTCGTCCCCACCCATAACATCAACAGCTAAGTAAATTGGCGATGCCAAACTTACTCGTCGTCTTGAGAATTCAAAACCTTACGGCCACGGTAAAAACCGTCGGGCGTAATGTGGTGACGTAAGTGCTTTTCGCCAGTAGTCGCGTCTACAGACAAATTAGTGGCGGTCAAGGCATCGTGTGAACGACGCATGCCACGCTTAGAGCGGGTTTTTTTCGATTTTTGAACAGCCATGGTCTACTCCTGGGCTTAATGACTTTGCGCCTCGCGGCGGTTTAGTTTTTTTGATCTTTTTTACTGCTATTACCTTTTAAAGCGGCCAGCGCCTGAAAAGGGTTGTTTGTTTTCTCTGTGTCGCTATCGACCAGCTCCTCATCACCACTGCTTAACAGGGAGCTTTCTATACACAATTCAGTATGCAAAGGCGCTGTCGGCAAAGCCAGCAGAAGCTCTTCTTCAATCATTGCGTATAAATCTTCGGCTTCTTCACCCGCAATCCACGGCTCTAACCGCGACGGCAACTGCTTGGCCTTTTCTTCATCCCAGACTACCGCCCAATTGACGTCCGCTTCGATCGAAAAAGCCATGGGCTCTAAGCAGCGCTGACACTCGAGCGATAGCTCGGCGGTCACTTTACCTTGGACCACGCGACGACGCTCTTGGTCGTAACCAAACTCAAGTTCGGCGTGCAACGT